>JALEPQ010000072.1 GCA_022768685.1 Spirochaetia bacterium | reverse complement strand
TTTCCATATCGTAAACAAGGAATGATTTAAAGTTGCTTGTAACAACCCAACGTGGATGCTGTGACAATGGAAGCCCAGAGATATATTTTCGTGCCTGTTGGAAAGGATTTAATAAAGTTCCATCAGACTGCCTGATAGGTTCTCGAAGGTCTTTATCTATACTTTTCTGCTCAATCATTACTTTTGTAGACGGAATATAAATGTCTATAAAATTAGTGATTGTCTTATCCGTAAATTTTTCTTTTATCTGATTTTCAAAATATACAAAGTTTGCAAAGTCTTTTATTCCAAAAACATTGCACAGCAAATCCAGCCAAAATTTTTGACTCTCCCCTTTTTCATAACCTTTATCTTTCCAGTCTTCACTGAACTTTTTTGCAGCCTTTGATTGTTCCGTTTGTGTCATAAAAAAAATATAGCATAAAAAAGATAGTTCTTTAAGTATAACACATTTCTTTTGTGGATGCCATTGTTATCCTCGTAATAATTATAGCAGAGATTTTTACACAAAGAACTGTAAAAAATCTCATTTCGTGATAAAATATATACAAATTTTTATTCAGAAGTGCCATACTTTTTAGCACAGGAACTGATTCCAGGTTACCTCAACGGAATTGAAGCAACTTACACTCCCCCAAAAGGATACTTCGTTGCAGAAGAAAATCCCGAAGACTTTGCTAAGTACGAAGCAGAATTTCCCTACAAGGAAAAACTGGTTCTACCTGGTCAGCTAGGATAATTAAATGACCCGCAGTAAATTATTTTGCTGCGGGTTTCGTTTTTTTATATCTATTCCAAAATGTGACCAATATGTCTTTTTTCAAAAAACATATCCCGGTTGGTCAGAACAATGATAATTGCAGCTACAGTTATCATTAAAGTTTCAATACATTTTGTATTCTGAGTCATGGCAACCTTTTCCTGAATGAAGTTTACAAAGAGGTGGAATAAGATACTTGCCAGCATACTTCGACCGTTCTTTACGTATACCCAGGTTGTTAAAAAGCCCATTGGAATTACAGAAACAAAAAAGTTAATCATATACCAGTTACTCATATTACGAATTTCCCAGTGATAAGTTCCAGGAATCCAGAAAAGAGGCAGGTGCCACAAAGACCAGACAAAACCGAAGATTATAGATTCCTTAAACCAGGAATGATACTGAGCAATTGAGTCTTCTCCGTAGCCACGCCAGCCTACCTCTTCCAAAATTGCAGCAAGCGTTATAGTAGCCATGGCTCCAAAGATTCCGGGACCATTAAAGGTAAAGCCCTTAATAAAAGAAAACTGTTCTGCTGATTCACCAAATAAAAGTGAAAGAAGAATAGAAGCCACAATGGCAGCCGCCATAATCAGATAACCGCCGAGAATATAGAGGGGCTTAAGCTTCCAGAAATTGCAAATCTTTCGCTTAAAATCTTTTTTTAGTGCCTGGCTTTTTGAAGTAAAAACTGTAATAATTGCGATGCTTGCAGGACTTATAAGGCCCAGAAACATTCCCAGGGGACAGATAAGCCCCTCATCAAAAATTATTGCAAAAAGCCAGAAGCTCCAGGTTGCAATAAACACCTGAAAATAAAATCGTTTTGGTTTATATGTATACATGTAAAATCTCCTACATAATCTGAGCCTCGGCCTTCCAGCCGTTCAGCTCTACAATCAAATCTACCGGCTCGGCATGGTCTTCTTTTTCCCGCTTACCAGCCAGAAGCTTTCCATTTGCATCCACAAAGCAGGTAAAGCGGCCGGCATTTTTCAGATAGTAATTCTGCCCTTCCGCAAACTTAAGCTTTGAAACCGCATGAAAATGATTCAAATCGATTTTTCCGTGAGCAGCATTTCATTCAACCTTGAGATTTGAATTTGTATTCAGTTCCAGGTGACCGCTGGCATTTGTTACAAAAACATTTTTTGCCTTGCCGTCAAATTCAATATCATCATTAATAATGTCGCGCACTTTAAGATTTTCAAACTCACCGCTAAGCTCAATGTCTGCTACAAACTTTACAGGAATACGAACAAGAATAAAAAGATTTTCCAGTGCCGCAATTTCCGACAAGTCCGAAGAATGCTTTACTATTACATCCATAATTCTCTTGTTCTCATCAATCTTAACCTTCACCTGCTGGGCAAGAAAGGCAAGCTTATTAGAAGCGGCCAGCACCTGAATTTTTTCATCATTTGTTTTTTCAATGATTACTTCATGGGCTGTGCCAATTTTCAGATCAATTCGCTTTGGGCTGTCCAGGTCGTATTCAGTGCGGCTTTCGTAAAGAAATTC
>JALEPQ010000160.1 GCA_022768685.1 Spirochaetia bacterium | reverse complement strand
GGTGGTACAGGGGATTCTGGCAGTGGAACTGGCAATGGGGAACCAGAATTATCACCAGAAGAATTAAAAGCACAGGCAGCAGCAGAAAAGAAAGCTCAGAAAGAAGCTGAAAAGGCTGAACGGGAAGCTCAAGAGGAAGCAAGAAAAGCTGAAGAAAAAGAAAGAAAGACAAAAGATAAAAAAGAAAAAGAACTGAAGGAAAGAAAAGTTCCTGAAGAAGAAGATATAAAAACTTTATTTAAAGATGGTCACGGAATTCTTGCAAATGCAGGAATTCACTTTATGTCAGATCCAAATTTGCTGGAAATTTCTTTACCTGTTGGGTACAGAAACTATGACTTAATCCGACCTTTTTATTTTGGTGGAACAGTTGAGCCATATTTTTCCATACCAGACAAGGAATACCCTTTCAACTACACCGTTGGGGGTGAAAAAATGAAAAGTCCTTCTTTAGTTGGAACAAAAATTTATGTTCCTGCAGGATTCTGTATTTATCCGCTCAGAAACAGTCTGGAGATTTATACAGAAATGGGATTAGGTGTTTCGCTGAATCAACTTTGGAATAGAAAACTTGGTTCAAAACAAATACATACAAAGGTATACCCGGCTTTTTTCGGAAACTTAAAAGTTGGTGCAGCCTGGGATTTTTTAAATCTTTCGTTATGTGCAAATTATGATGCCATTTTAGGCATATCTTTTGGCGCAGAAATTGGAGCAATAGTGAACATTGGTGGTTCAAGGACTATAGGGAGTTTGAAATATAAATAATGAAAAAACTCCTGACCAGTCTGTTACTAACATTACTAATTTTTCTCTTAACAACAGCCTGTAAGCAGTCTATGAATACATTACTGGATGACTATAACTCTAACTTTAAAGTTTACGAGGAGGTAATAGAAGCACCTTGCCCGGGAGATCCAGATTTTCTGCCTGCAGAAATGCTTCAAGATGAATACTTTGTTTGGGATGATTCTACTTTGAATCTATGTGCACCAAATAACTGTGGCAAATATAGTTGGATTATCAGTGACCCTGATAATGATTACAAAAAAGTGCCTGTTCACCATTATATGCAATCTGATGAATCTTTCTTTGAAGAATGGGAAAAGCAGACATTTTATATAAACATACCTGATTCAGGCCTTGAGGCAGGTAAGGTATATAAACTGACATTAACTGTCTCAAGTGAAGGAGGAGATGAATACACTGATAACGCAGTAATAGTAATTTACAAACATTTATATTTTTAGGCTCTAAGTGATTTGAGCATTAATAAATCACAAAAAAAATGAATCTGTATGATTCTTAAAAATTTAATTTGTATTTTTTACTTTCACGGAGGAAAGAAATATGAAAAAACTTAAAGGTATTGTTTTAGCAACAATCTTATCGGCTTTAGTTTTTAGTGGATGTAAACAGTCCATCATTGAAGATGCAGTAGTTGCTCCTTCAGAAACTAATACAACAGCAACAGTAGGTACAGCACAGAGAACTTTAAAAATCTCTGCAACAACAGAAGAAGGATTAATTAAATTCCCAGAATCTTCTAATAAAGCTGCACGTACTATTTTACCAGAGTCTTTTGTTGATGGTGGCGGTAACCCTCAACTAACCTTCTACATTGGAATAAAGAAAAAGGGAGAACCTATTTCTTATGAAAAAATTGAGTTTACAAAAGATCCAGGTGATGATACAGGTTGTACAGGAACAGTTACAAAAACAGGATTAGAGCTCACCACTTATGATTTAAAACTTTACGCAGTTCCTAAAACAGATACAGCAGGTCAATCTATTGCAGATTTCACAGGTGATAGCTTAAAAGAAGCAACTATCAGAAATGCGGCAATTTTTGCAGGCTATGCATCTGCTGATATGAGATATGATACAACTGCCAAATTCTATTTAACTTCTAACAATCTTGATGGAAACGGTAAACTGGATGTTACATTAAAAACAACATGGACTATTCCTGCAGACTACACTATTACAGCAGGATTATACTCAATTGATACAGACGAATTGAAATATCCAACACCAGCAGAATCAATCAATTATACAGAAGGAGACGTTTTAAATTTTGCAAACTGGGTTCCTTCAAATAGTATAAAAGTAGGAACATACAATCTTAAAGTTATATTTACACAAAAAACTGGAGAAAAGAAATCTTACGTTTACAGTGAAAAGGTTGTTATTCTTGCAAACAGAACTTCAAAAGGAACTGTTATTATTCCAGAAATTATTTCTTATCCACCAACAAAACCAAAAGATTTAATTGCACTTTATAAAAACCCTTCAAATGCAGAAGACACCTATTATACAGTTCAGTTTGCATGGACAGACACTTCTTACTGTGAAACAGGATTTGAATTTGAATTAATGCAAGTTGCTGCGGATGGATTCCCTGTTCAGCCAACAACCGATACCGAATGGACTTCATCAATAGTGGCTGGCAATACTCCAGGTCCAGAAAATGAAAAATATTTACAGGTTGATAAAAAAACATTACCTTCTTACAAGCACTTTGTAACAGGAGTTGACAGAGATGCAATATCAGCAGCAGCTGCAACAGATAACGGAAACTTAAACATGAATAATGATCACTTTACTATTCAGCTTCCTTTAGAAACCCGTTATGTAGCCCGCATTCGTGCAGTAAATGATGAAGGAAAATCTGCCTGGACATATTGTGAATTTGATCAGACAACAACTGATGGTATAACAAAAGGTAATGAATTAGATGATTCTCCAGGTAAACCTTGTAAAGTTACAACTAATCCAAGACCTTACACAGGTTCTGATTATAAACCATGGGATGCTGATGTAACAACAATGAACCGTTATAGAATCAGATATAATCTTGTTGGTGGTGCATTTAAAAACGCTTCTGATGGTACAACTACAAATATGCCATTAACAGTTGTATTTGAAAGCCAGCACACAAATAAAACAGCTGATCCAGTTGCTGCTGCTGATAATAAAGTTTCTATTCTAAAGCCTAACAGTAAAGCAGCTATAGATAGTGATCCTGTAGTAAAAGTTTCTAAGAATACATACTACACTCCTGATGAACAAACAGATGTATACTTAGAGTTGAAAGCTGGAGATGCTTACTGGAAAAAGTGGACAATAAACAGTACTTCTGGAACAGATTATCCTACAACAGCAGGAACTGATACAGAAACTGGATATAACATACCAAATTATTATACAGGTTTCAAAAATTTAAATTTATTTGCTGTTTATGATGTAAAGACAAGTGAAGATCTTACTGGAAACATTAATATTTCTGATATTACTAAATATAAATTAGCAAATACAGATTTAATGGTTGACTTCAAAAATGGAAATACATCAAAAACAAAAGATTTAGACGGTATGGCAGCAGGTCTTGGTGATGGTGCTGCAACATGGGACAAAATAGAAAACCTGGTAGAATTTGTTGAAGGTGCTATTACAAGTATTGAAGTTACAAGAACACCAGAAGCAGGTAATAAATACTATAAAATGAATCTTAAAATTATTGCTTGTAGTACTGGACAGGCTATTTTTGATACAGACTACACAAATGATGATTCCTGGAAAGTTACTATTGACTCTAACTCATACAAAATTGGAAAATATCTGGTAGTAGTAACAGCATACACAAACCAAATTGCCAATGTTCCATATACACAGCAATTTGCATTCTCAATTATTGGTTCAAATGATCTTTAATCAATAATTA
>JALEPQ010000149.1 GCA_022768685.1 Spirochaetia bacterium | reverse complement strand
TGTGGCTGCTGCGAAGCGGCAGTTCAATAGTTTCTATACCACAAAAAGCGTGTAGCGCATTATTGCGCGGTTTTGAATCACGCAACCGTGACTGGGAGCCAAAAAATCGGATTTTTGTTTATAATGCGTTTGCCCTGATTACAATTATTTTTTTACTTTTATCATAAAAAATCATATAATAGTAGCATTAAACGGAGATGCAAATGCCTCAGAAACACAAGAACTTTTATTTTCATAAATTTATTCTTTCTTTTTCAAGAAAATTCATTGTTCCAAAATTATTAAAAAAATATACATTTACCACCGATTTTGTAAACAAACTTGATGAACCTTGTCTTATTATGGCAAACCACACAACAGAAAGTGATATGCTTATGATGATTGCCGCAATAAAACAACATTTTTACTTTGTATGTGGCGAGCATCTTTTTCGCTCAAAATATGGAAAACAGATAAGATTTTTATATGATCCTATTCCTGAATTTAAAGGCGCAAAAGCAACTAAGACCGTACATGAAATTTTTAACAGAATAAAACAAGGTCATTCTATTATGATTTTTCCGGAAGGAAGCCGTTCTTTTAATGGTGAAACAATTAAACAGAAAATCTCCTGCGGAAAAATGGTAAAAATTGCCAAATGCGGATTAATTACTTATCACATCGAAGGCGGCTATTTTGTTGCTCCCCGATGGGGATATAAATTTCGTAAAGGTCACATGGAAGGCCATGTAGTTCATAAATACACTTCAGAAGAATTGCAGAAAATGTCTGTTCAAGAAATTACAGATCATATCAATCAAGATATTTATGAAAATGCTTATGAAACTCAACGTAAAAAAATGATTCCTTACACAAGTGATTATAAAGCTGAAGGAATTGAAAACTATCTTATTATCTGTCCTAACTGTCACAGTTATGATTCATTTGAATCTTCTGGAAATGAGTTTTATTGCAAATGCTGTAAAGAAAAAGCAACTTATGATGATTATGGCTTTATCCACTCTGAAAAATTTAAATTTGATAATGTGTATGACTGGGGAAAGTGGATTGAAACAGAATTTGATTCTGATATGAACAAAAAAACTGATGATGAATTTCTATTTACAGAAAAAAATCTAAAAATATATCAAATTACACAAGATCACAAAACCATAGATTTAGACGCAGGTGAAATGAAAATTTTCAAAGATAGAATGGAAATTTGTGGCAGAATTTTTAAATTCTCAGATATAGTGGCAATGAATATGCTTTACTTTGGAAAAACACTTCTTTTTACCCATGAAAATATTAATTACGGCATTACAGGGGAAGCTTTTCACGCCTGGAAATGCGATAGACTCTATCAATTGGAAAACAAAAAATGCTAAATACTATAATCATCTGTTTAATTGCTGGAATTGGAGCTGGAGTTGGAACAGGTTTTGCTGGAATGAGTGCAGCAGTTGTTATTTCTCCAATGCTTTTTACTTTTTTAGGTATGGATGCATTTGAAGCTGTAGGAATTGCGCTGGCCAGTGATGTTCTTGCAAGTGCATTCAGTGCCATTACTTATGCAAAACACAAAAACATTGATATTAAAAACGGTCTTATAATGATGATTACTGTTCTTGTTTTCACATTTGCAGGAAGTCTTACAGGTAAACTTGTTCCTAGCAAAGCTTTAGGAAATCTTACCTTTTTAAGCAGTTTTCTAGTAGGAATCAAATTTCTTTTATTCCCAGATAAAAAGACAAAAGAACAGCAGGAAAAACAGTCTGCAAAAAAGAAAATAATACAATCCGTTTTATGTGGTATTTATATAGGTTTTATATGCGGATTTATGGGTGCTGGTGGCGGTTTAATGATGCTATTCTGTCTTACAACATTTTTAGGATATGAACTAAAAACTGCCATAGGAACAAGCGTTTTTATAATGACCTTTTCAGCATTATCTGGAGCTGTAAGCCACTTTTACATTAATGGAATGCCAGATCCACTAATACTTTCAATATGTTCTGTAACAACATTTATATTTGCCATTCTGGCTGCAAAAATCGCCAACAAAGTCAGTACAAAAACATTAAATCTGATTACAGGTATTTTTCTGACCTTGTTGGGAATAGCAATGCTCTTGTTTAAGATTATAATAAACAAAAGCATTTTGTAGAAATTATTTAATAATCTGCTGAATATATTGATATAAAAACTCAACAGTACCGTCAATTCCAAGGCGGGAAGAATTCACGCATACATCATAATTCTTAACATCGCCCCATTTTCCACCTTTTGAAAAGTAGTCATGGTACTGCTTTCTTTTTCTGTCGTGACGATCAATTGCTATTTTTGCAGTTTTTTCGTCCATATTACGAACAGACATAATTCGTTTTACTCTTTCATCAATATCACCAGTGATAAAGAAAGAAACAAATCCTTCTTTTCCCCTGAAAAGTTCATCTGCACAACGTCCTACAACAACAAAAGAGTCTCCATCTGCCCAACGAGATTTTAACAATGCAAACTGAAGTTCAGCCACATTTTCTTCTGGAGAAGACGAGTATCCTCTTACAGTTCTGCTAAATAATCTGCTTTTAGGTTTTTCATCATATTTAACAAGATTATTAGTATCAATGCCTTTTACTTTTCCAAGTTCATCAAACAGATTTCTGTCATAAATAGGAATATCAAGCTTTTCTGCCAGTTTTTTTCCAATTTCATGACCTGCACTACCATACTGACGTCCAATTGAAATAATTATCTGTTTTCCCATATTTTAACTCCGACTTTTTATTGTTTACTACTATAAGTATCGCACGAAGATGTACAAAGTACAAATAGCCATAACAATTATCGTAGCTGGAACTGCCTTTTTACAGTATGTACCCCATCCTACAGGATATCCATTTTTAGCTGCAACTGAAGTTCCTACAACATTTGCACTTGCACCAATAGGAGTTGCACTTCCACCAATATCAGTACCCATAGAAAGAGCCCAAGTCATTGTAGTTAATGGAACTCCAGTTGTTGCTGCTAATGACTGAACAACAGGAATCATTGTAGCTGCAAAAGGAATATTATCAACAAAAGCACTTGCAATTGCTGAAACCCAAATGATAATTGCTATCATTAAGTATACATTCCCTCTTGAAATTTTACCAATAAAACCTGCAACAATTTCAAGAATGCCTGTCTGTTCAAGACCACCTACAACAATAAACAGTCCAATAAAGAATAAACAAGTTTTGTAATCAACGTGTTTCATGATTTCAGGAATATGTTTAGGAGCACATAACAAAGTCAGAATAGCAATTCCAAGACCAATTGTAGCAACTGTTAAACCTGTTGTTGCATGTGTTATAAGTAAAACAACTGCCAATAAGAAAATAGCAATACTGATAAAGAAACCTTTTTTATCTGTAATTGCAGATTCTGGACTTGGGAAAGAAGATGTATCTACTGTTTCAGTAACTTTCAAATCCTTTTTGTATGCAAAGAAGAAGAAAAGAACTGTAAACACAAGACAAATTCCTGCCATAGAACCAGTATTGCAAATAAAATCAGCAAACGAATAACCAAAAGAAGTACCAATAATAATGTTTGGAGGATCACCACACATTGTAGCAGATCCACCTAAGTTAGCACAAAATACTTCAGATAAAATCATTGGAAGCGGATTAAATTTGAGCAACTGAGAAAGTTCAATTGTTACTGTAGCAAGGAACAAAATAACAGTGATACTGTCAATGAACATTGCCAGAACAGCTGACATAATCATAAAAGTAACAAAGATTGGTAATACTTTGTAGTGAACCATTTTTGCAAGGCGCATACAAAGCCAGCGGAAGAATCCAACTCGTGCCATTCCTTCAACCATAACCATCATACCTGCAATGAAGATGATAGTAGCCCAGTTGATACCACTTGTGGATTCATGTGCTTCTCCGGCTGTATACCAGAAGCCCAAAGTAAAGATTTTTGAAACGTTTAGTGTTTCCCAACATGCCTGCCAGCTATGCAAGCCTAAACCGAAAACCAGCAACATAGTCAAAAGACCACATGCCAAGGTAATATAATGTCTTTCGAATACTTCGAGAATAATCAAAGTAAACATAATAACAAATATTACAACTGCTAAAATCTGTGCCAATAACATACCCAAATTATACTCTTTGCTAGAAAATAGTACAATTAGGTTGAAAAAAAAAGAAAGCTGAAATTTACACAAAAAAAAGACCCGTCACCAATTGGCAACGGGCCTTCCATGCAGGAAGAATTAATTACTTATTCCTCCTCCTTCATTATTAGAGACGTTCGACTTCGTCGAACTAACGAGTTTTGCATTCGCAAAACTCGCACTTTGTATTCTACAAAGCAGCGTGACATGTACGAGCGATTACATCGTCCTGCTGTTCTTTTGTAAGGTTGATAAAGCGTACAGCATAACCAGATACACGAACTGTGAAGTTAGCATATTCAGGTTTTTCTGGATGAGCCTGACAATCCTTAAGTTTTTCAACACCGAATACGTTTACATTCAAGTGATGAGCACCTTGAGAGAAGTAACCGTCCATTACATTTACAAGATTTTCGATTCTTTCTTCTTCTGAATGTCCTAATGCACTTGGGTTGATTGTCTGAGTATTAGAAATACCATCAAGAGCATAGTGATATGGAAGTTTTGCAACAGAGTTCAAAGATTTTATAAGA
>JALEPQ010000127.1 GCA_022768685.1 Spirochaetia bacterium | reverse complement strand
TCTTATATCCTCGTTCAAGCCTTCTCCATAAGCTTTTCTTCTGCCTGTTCGCTTTTGCCAGAATTTGATTTTAGGGAGGCTTTGCGGAATGACTTTATACGAAATTATTTCGTTGGCTATTGATTTAGCCATTCTCATTCTAGCAGCCCTTTCTTACTTAAAAGATAGAAAGAGTTAAAAAGTAAAGCCGCCCTTTCAGTTTTCGACGCTAGGACGGCTTTATAGCAAAATAGTGGAGACGACCGACAGAATCGGGCATTTACGGTTGGTCAAGGCACACTTACGTTTAAAGCCTTGACTCAACCGTTTGCCGTGTGTATGAATTAATCATACACACCGTCATCCTCGTTTTTAATATACCACCAACCAGCTTTTTCGTCAAATTAATAAAAATCAATATAACACAAATACGTCGAGTTAAGACATTCTAATGCTTAAAGCCTTGACTTCGCCGTTTTGAGGGTTTGTACTAACAGGCACTTCACTGTCCCCCCTGTCTTAATTATTTTTTGAAAGTTTTCTTTATTCTTTCTACTGCCTCAATTGTTCTTTCTTTGTTTCCAAAAGCTGTAAGACGTAAGAATCCTTCTCCACAAGCCCCGAAACCTGAACCAGGTGTTCCTACTACATGACATTTATCAAGTAATTCATCAAAGAATGACCAGGAAGTGTATCCTTCTGGAACCTTAAACCAGATATATGGTGAATAAACTCCTCCATAGCATTTGAATCCAGCTTCTGTAAGTCCATCAAAAATTATTTTTGCATTTGCACGGTAGTAGTTTAAATTTTCCTGAATCTGTTTTTGTCCTTCTTCAGAATAGATTGCTTCTGCTGCACGCTGTGTTACATAAGAAACGCCATTGAATTTTGTAGACTGACGGCGGAACCAGAGTGCATTTAATTCTGTTCCATCAAATACTAAATCATGAGGAACTACAGTGTATCCGCAACGAATACCTGTGAATCCAGCTGTTTTTGAGAATGAACGAAGCTCAATTGCACAGGAACGGGCACCTTCTATTTCATAGATTGATTTTGGAATTGAATTATCTGTAACAAATGCTTCGTAAGCTGCATCAAAGAGAATTACAGAATGATGAGCATTTGCATAATCTACCCAGGCTTTTAACTGTTCTCTTGTAGCAACTGTTCCTGTGGGGTTATTTGGGAAACAAAGATAAATAATATCTGGAACTTCTGCATCAGCTGCAGGAACAGAAGGCATAAATCCGTTTTCTTCCGTACAAGGCATGATGATAATATTTTCTTTACGTCCGTTCATAATATTTGTATCAAGATAAACTGGATATACAGGATCACAAATTGCAACTTTGTTATCTACTGCAAAAATATCACCAATATTACCACAGTCTGATTTTGCACCATCCGAAAGGAAAATTTCAGATTTATCCATTTTGATTCCACGATCTGTATAATCATATTTCAAAATCTTTTCTATGATGAAATCATATCCTGTTTCAGGTGGATATCCACGGAAAGTTTTTTCATCAGCCATTTCATCTACAGCTTTATGCATTGCTTCTATTACAACTGGTGCCAATGGTTTTGTTACATCACCAATTGAAAGTTTTATTACATCTGCATCTGGATGAGCAGCCTGATATTCCCTTTGTTTTTTTCCAACAGTTGAGAACAGATAATTAGCTTCAAGCTTCAGGAAGTTGTCATTGATCTTCATAGAAATTCTCCTTAACAAATACTTAATTTCTTTCGTATTTATTCTACTGATTTTAAGGATATCTGTAAATTACAGTGTAATTCTTCGCAGTCATTGACATTCAGTGCATAAATGATATATAACATTACAAGTTTAAAGAGCAAAGGCGTTCTTTCGATTTTACGACTCACCGTTGTTAAATGGAATGAACGTCTTTTTTTTAAATAAATTATAACTCACATAAGAAGGAAAAAAATGGCTTATCTAATTCTTGCGGACGGAACGGTTTTCAAAGGAAAATCAATTGGTGCACAAGGCGAAATTATTGGAGAAACAGTTTTTACAACTGGTATGACCGGATATCTGGAAACGTTAACTGATCCTAGTTATTACGGTCAGATTGTTACCCAAACTTTCCCGCTTATTGGAAACTATGGTGTTATTCCAGAAGATTTTGAAAGCAAAAAAAGCTGGGTTCGTGGCTATATTGTCAGGGAGATTTGTGATAAGCCTTCAAATTTCCGATGTGAGTATAATTTAGATTCCTTTCTAAAAAATCAAAATATTATTGGTATCTGTGGTATTGATACCAGAGCACTTACTAAAAAACTTCGTGAATCCGGTGTTATGAATGGAATGATTATTTCCTCTGATGAATGTCCGGAAATTACAGAATCACTTCTTTCTAAAATCAAATCCTTTAAAATTGAACAGGCAGTTGAAACTGTTTCATGTTCAGAATCTAACAGCGATTTAAAATTCAATTCAATTGCCAAAACATGGCCTGAAACTAATCACCATATTTTTAATTCTGAAAAGAAAATCAAAATTGTTTTATGGGACTTTGGAGCAAAATATAATATTCAACGTGAACTTGAAAAACGTGGAGCAGATGTAGTTGTTGTTCCATATTCTTATACAGCAGATCAGATTATGTCTCTTAATCCAGATGGAATTATGCTTAGCAATGGTCCTGGAGATCCTGCAGACAATATTGGTATTATTGCAGAAATCAAAAAGCTA
>JALEPQ010000116.1 GCA_022768685.1 Spirochaetia bacterium | reverse complement strand
TAAATGATACCGCAAAAAAATTACAGAATGCTGCAAACAATCTGGAAAACTTACATACAACACTGGTATTAAATAATTAATTGGTATATAAGCCATCCATATTGATATCAAATTCATCCACAGGGAGTTCTGCCAAAATTTGAAAATTAAAACAGACTCCCATTTTTTTTATCTCTTTTTTTGTAATATCACTGAAAAATTTATCATAAAATCCTTTTCCACGACCAAGTCTTTTACCATCTGAAGTAAATGCCCTGCCTGGAGTTAAGATCAGAATATTACCGTCAATAATATTTATATCCAGAGAAGCCTTATCTGGTTCCAGAATACCATAATAACCTTCTTTAAGTCTGGTAAATTCATTTTCAGAAATTTCACAGAATATCATTGTTGATTTTTCTGCCAGAACTTTAGGAAGCGCAATTTTCTTTCCGACTTTAAAGGCCTCATATATAACAGAAGATAAATCAACTTCATCGTCCAGCGCAGAATATGCAAAAATAAAATCTGCTTCAGTAAATTCCTGGGATTTTAAGATTTCTTTACATATTTTTTGTGAATATTCAGAAAGAGAATCTTGCTTAGTTTTTAACTGTTCTTTTACTGCTTTTCTGATTTCGGTTTTAGTCATATAAAAAAAATAGCGTCCTTACCATTTTTTAGCAAGGACGCTTTATTAAAAATCAGTTGATGCTATTTTACAAGAATGAATTCAACGCGGCGGTTTTTCCAGTTGTTATCTTTATCTTTTGGATTTACAACAGGTTTTGTTCCACCTAAACCATTTGTTGAAAGACTTGAAGCACTAACTCCTTTTTTAACAAGGTATGCTTTAATAGCTTCAGCTCTTTCTCCAGAAAGTGGTGTTGAAGCTCTACCCCATTTATTAGGATTATCTACAGTTTCTTCATTTGGATCATCTGTAATCTTGTTTGCATGACCTTCAATTGTAACCTTGTAATCCTTGAACTTTTTAAGGATTTCGGCAATACGATCAAGAGTCTTGATATTCTTATCAATCTGCTCCTGTGTAAGTTTAGCATTTGCTTTCTGGAAGTTAGCAGAATCTGATTCAAAGATGATTGAAGGAACAGCCATCTTTAATACATTTCCATCACGGATTACAAGTACATCAATTGAAATTTCTCCAGTCACAGTAGAAGTCATACCTAATGTATCTGTAGCAGTAAATTCGTATGGATAATTAGAAGCAGACTGTACACGTTCAGCCTTTCCGTTTGCATTTTTCTGAACATTACTTAATCCGTCCCAGATAATTCTTTCTTTTATCTGAGATTTACCATTAGTTGTCCAGAATGTTTTACCTTTAGGATCTTTAATAGTAAATGACCAGTTCTTAATATTTGCTTTTGTACTTCCTGTAAGTTTAATATAAAGATCATCATCTACACCATCATTATCTGGAGAGAAGAAACCTTTCTGACCAGAAGCAACGGCAGTCTGAACCTTCAATACAGGAGCTGTAGCTGTACATACAAATGGAGAAGAAACAACATTTACTTTATTACCTTTTAAGTAATCAATGCTTAATACACCTGTGAAAGTACCTTCACAAGCATTTCCATTTGCATCTGCACCATTCCAGGTAATAGAAGAAGGAAGATTTGGAGTTGCTTTATCAGAAACAGAGAATACTGAAGTTCCGTCTTCTTTAATAACATTAAAGTTCCAGTTTCTGATACTGTCATTTACAGTAACCTGAATACCAAACTTCTGAACATCAAGTACACCATCATTATTTGGAGAAATACCTTCATACTCAGCTGTTACATAAGCTTTTGTTTCACGGTTATCTAATGTAAAGCCTTTTAGTTCTGTTGCAAAATTATTTCCAGCAGCATCTGTTGAGAAAATAACTACATTATATTTTCCATCTGGACAAATATTTCCAGCTTCATCAGTACCATTCCAGCTGAGCAGAGTTTTTGATCCGCTCCAGGTATACTTTTTAACAGATTTATCTTTTGAATCACGAACATCTGCAGTCCAGAGTTTTTCATTTGTAGATTCTTTTATGTTGATTTCAATTGCATCCTGATTTCCATCGCCATCTGGAGAGAATGCACTATAAGCAGCTTCTGCTACAAGTTTTGGATATACAGTATCAAGTTCAAATTCCTGAGTTGTAGCATTTACTTTAGAACCATTTGCGGCTTCTACAGCAAGAGTTGCAGTGTATTTTCCATCAGCACAAAGAATTTTATCAGAACCTTTTCCATCCCATTCAAAACTTGAAGGAAGAATACTGAATCCGTTAGCAGAGTAAACTGTATTTCCAGTTGAATCTTTAATATCAAAAACATAGCTGTTGATTGCTTTTGTTTCAGTTACAGGATTAAATTTAATTGAATCTTTTATATTATCACCGTTAGGAGAGAAAGCTGTATCTGTCATAGCAAGAACAAGCTGTGCTTCAGTTTTATCAAACATAACTAAATCTTTTGAAGAACCACCACCAATATTTCCGGCAGCATCTGTAGCAGTAAGAACCAGCTGATATTCACCTTTTTCTGCAATTCCACCGTTATCTGTAATACCATTCCATGTAAGAATTACAGGTTTATCATAAGTCTCACCAAATTCAATTTCATTAAAGTCATAAGATCTTACAATGGTAGCACCATCTTTTGTCTTAATCTGAGCTTTCCAGGAAGAAACTTCTGCTCCTGAATCAAGAGCTCTTGTAATAGTAAATTTAACAGAATCTTTTGTACCAGCTCCAAAAACTTTATCAGATGCAGCTACACGAACTTCTGGTTTCTGTGTATCAAGTACAATTTCAGCTGAATAAATTTTATCTGGAACTGAACCATTTGAATATTTAGCTGTTACTGAAGCCTGATATTTACCATCTGCAAGAAGATTTCCATTGTTGTCTGTACCATCAAAAATAATTGAACTTGGAGGAACAGAACCTGTATTTACATTGTTATAAGATTTTACAACTACACCAGAAGATTTGTCTTCAATATCAACATTCCATTCAACAAGCGAGTTTCCCGATTTTGAATCAGGAACAGGAATTGTAATACTGAACATAATATTCTGCATTGTACTGTCTGTTTGTGGAGAAAAATATCTTGAACCATTTACATAAATATTTGTAGCAGGTTTTTCAGAAGAATAAATGATATTTGTAATTGTTGCCTGAGGAGATACGTTTCCAGCCTTATCAGTAGCCTTAATTTCATAAGAATAGACACCGTCTCTTACACGGGCACCTTCATCATCTGTTCCATACCAATTAAAATCTGCAGGTTCAGCTTTAGTCCACTTATAAGTTTTTACAACTTCACCTTCAATATTTTTGAAAACAGCAACCCATTCATCTTCAACAGAACCAGACTGTTTAATTTTAAGAGAAGACTTTGCACCTTCACCAAAAATCTTGTCTGGAATATTTGCAAGTTCAATTTCAGGAGCAAGTGTGTCTACAATAACCTGATATTCCTTAGTTTTACCAACATTACCATTGTCATCTGTAGCTGTAATGTAATAATAATAAGTTCCATCTGGAGCTGTTTCACCATTTTCCATTGCACCATTCCAGATAACATATTCTGGTACAGATACACCCTGTTTTGGTGTAATCAGCTGTTTAAAGAAACTTTTAAAACCAATTTTTTCAGGTAAAGCAACTTTATTTTCAATTACACGAACAACTTCATGATTAGAATCTGTAATAACAAGTGACCATCCCTGAATAAAACGTTTATCCGAGATAGAAAGGGGAATAGTCAATTCATCTTGAACGCCATCATTATTTGGAGAAATAAATCTTGTTTTTGCAGAAACCTGAGTACAGATTAAGGCTAAACTTAAACCTACCGTAAAAAGTTTATTAAATTTCATATTTCACATTCCTCCTACTCTTCATCATCATCATCAAACTTGATTTCAATTACTGGAGGAGTTTCATCTTTCATACCAAGATCAACATCAACACCAACAGAAGCCGCATGAACAGTTGAATACATAGGTTTGTAAGCTGCCATGACTGTCATTTCACTTTCACTCCAGCCATTTTTTTCCAGATATTCACTGTTATGAACATCAAAAGAGAATCTGTAGCTTAAACCAATAGATGGAATAAAGTTGTAACTTCCGTTCAAAGATTCAACAAGATTTACTTTTTCAGCAACACTAATTACAAGCATATCTTTTACAGAAGCCTTCAGTCCAAGATCAAGAATAACATTCTGGAAGAAAGGCACTGTAATATCAGCTGCTCCACCAAGTTTTAGAATCTGAGTATCTACTAAAGTTGCTGACACACCAGCTTTAATGGTAGCAAGTGCAGGATACATTGATACATCCCCATCTTTTAATCCTATTGCAGATGATGCTGAGAAATTTTTTCCTAAATTAAGAATAGATGCACCAATTCTGAAATCTTTCATAAAAGCAAGATTTCCCATGTTGTACACACCACCTAAATTAGCTCCAAGCGCCCAGTCAGGATTATTTCCCCAGGCAAAACCTGTATTAAGACTTAAACCAACATCAAGTTTATCTGTGATTTCCTTAGAAATACCACCTTTTAAGCTGATACTGTTTCTGACATTCATTTCTTCAAAAGGAACAAAAGTTCCATTCAAATATCCACTTACAACATAAAGTTTTAAAGGAACCAAAAGTCCTGCCTGAACAGCACTACCAAATTTAGATGAATTTGCTTCATTTGTAGAAACAAGTGCTGTATATCCCAAATTAAGTGCAGTTCTCTGTTCGCCAGCTGCCAGTGCAGGATTTACAATTAAAGAATCTGGACCTGCAGAAAACAATGCTCCACCTGCAGCTGTAAAACCACCTGTTAAACCAGCAGGACTACTGAGTTCAAATAAACTTTCTCCTCCTGCAGGAGGATTGTACGCATGAACAACACTAACAAGCAAAACTGTCATTAACGCTGTTACTGTTAATTTTTTCATAATTAACTCCTCTTTTTTCAGACTATCTTTCATAATAGTTAAAAACATTATATAAAAATAATTACATTTATACCATTTCCTTTTTCAATATATTTTTCTATTCTTTATCTATATTTTGCCTGTAATTTGCCGAAACTTGAAATAAGGAGTAATTTCTTCTATATTTTAATTATGGATATTGATTCAAAAAACAAATCTGACAACAAAGCAAAGTCAGTAGAAAAAGTTAATTTTTTTGCAAATTTATTCTCATCCCTATTTAAATCTTCTAATCCAGAAGCTGAAAAAAAACGCAAATTAAGAAATATCAGTAAAGCACTATCTAAATCAAAATATCACGCATACTATAAACCTTCTTCAAATGAAGTTATGCCTCCCTTTGCAAAACTGCTTTACGATATTTATAAGGTTATTTCACCAGCACAGGTATTTTTTAAATCAGCTCCAAATCCGGATCTGCTTAAACGTCGATTAATTGATTATTCACTTTCAGAACATCAGGTTGAATTGCTTGAAATTCTAGATGAGCAGAAAATATTTGAACTTGCAAGAAAAACACCATACAGACAGTTGGAAAAAAACATTGAAGAACAGCTTCAGATTTTTTTAAATGAGTTTGATGGTGAAAGAATAAATAAAGCTGAAAATCTTAATAAGGCCTTTACTTTATTCAAAGACTTCTGTGAATTTGACTACTATGTTCTTCTTCGCAAATTTGATTCTTCCATTCAGGAGTTTCAGTTTAATGGCACTCCTCATTTTGAAAAAATTGCAGACAATTATGTAATGGAAGACATAAAAGACTTCATAGATGTTGCCTATGCCATTACAGATGAAACTGTAGTTTGGGAAGATTTATTTGCAATGTTTAAGGAAACTCAAGGCAAAGAATTTGTTTCAGCAGGTGTATGGAGAAAAATCGTAGCAAAAGTCAGAAGCATCCAGGTTTCACAGACTTTTGAAATGATGATTCAGTTAAGTTCACAAGATCCAAATTATCAGACTCAGCTGAAATATTCCTACAATTCTTTAATTGAACCTTACATTGAAAAAATTCAAAATGAAGTTAGACAGGCACTTTCAAAAGTTAGTCATCAGCAAAAAGAAGATAAAACAAATTCTATCTGTATACAGATTTTTGGAACAGCAACTCCTAACAGTTTAAGCAGTTATGTACCTGGCTTTAATGCAGTTTTAGAAAAGAAAGATTTATCCAGACTGGAATACACAGAACCATTAAACTATTTAAAGACTTTTATTCTTGAACATGTAAAACGTGAAATCAGGGAATATTATGATGTAGTTGTTATCCGTGGACAGTGGGATGCAACTCTTTCTGCACCAATGTCAAACGCATATCAGGAATTAATAAAAGCATCTGATGATATTACAAAATTCGATGAAGATTTTTCTGAAGAAGGCCAGATTGGTATGAAGATAAAAACCCTTCTTCCAAAAACTGCACATGATCATGGTGCTGAAAATATCATCAATCGTGTAATTTATGACTGCAATGAAACAGCAAAAGATTTTATTCTTTCATCAACACAAAATCTTATTGTAATTGGAAAAACATTAAAACAGCTTATAGAAGACTATTCATTACAGAAACCTGTAATTGTTGCTAACTGGCGTGAACTTGAAAAGTACATTGAAACACCTATGAAAGAGTTCAGTATTGGTATTTACAAGAAAATTTACCTGTTTGTGCAGTTGATGCAGCAGTATATAGGCCAATAAAAGAATCAACTTTTACTTTTGCTTTAGCTGCAGACACATCTAAAGGCAAGTTTATTTACATTACATGTAGATATTCATTTTCTCCGGCATATAGCTGGAGATTTTTTTTAGACTCATGGTACAGGGAGTTTGGATTAATCATGACCTAACTTAGCCTGCTAACTATGTTCTAATCTAGACAGGTAAACAAGTTCTAGCTCAGACAAAAATGTAAATCAAGCCATTTACAGTATTAGAATCATGAGAGTTTACGGAATCTGCCAATAAAGTTGTCACATAAATATAAAACTCATTAAGCAATTTTTCGCTCATCTGGATTCAAAACTTCCGGAGTTATAATCAAAAGTTGTGGATGAATTAATTTATCTCATATTGCTGCAACAGGAGCAACAGCACTTCTATTGATTGAACTCCAAAGCATTTACAAATATTAACCATTTCCTTCTTAACCAGAGATTCACTTAAATAAAACTTTTCTCCGATGGCTTTGTAGTTTTTAGAATCATTTATATAAGATTTCAAAATGTTTATCTGACGATCG
>JALEPQ010000105.1 GCA_022768685.1 Spirochaetia bacterium | reverse complement strand
ATGCGCTACACGCTTTTTGTGGTATAGAAACTATTGAACTGCCGCTTCGCAGCAGCCACAAAAAGAGTGTTTTTGAACCACGCCCCGCTCCTTCGCACCAACATTACGGAAAAGCATTTATAATGCGTTTGCCCTGATTTTGCCACACTTTAAGTGATTAAAATGTGGCTGGTATACTATTTTTTTAGAACACAGATTATTTTGTTGGAATCAGGAGTAAATGGTGTTTTATTAAAATCTGAATAAAGCTCAATAGAAGAATATCCTATTTTTTCTGCAAAAGGTTTAAATGTTTCTAAACTAATAGGACAGATTACTTCATGTTTTACTTCATCAATTTCTTTACCAGTGTTTGTAACTAAAGATTGAGAAAGATAGTATTTCATAGTTTCAGAATCTTTTAAAATATATGAATACAGAGCACAGTTATTTCCTCGTAAAACAGGAAGGTCAATTCTTGGATGAGAAAAATCTAATTTTGAAAAGTTTATTAAATCAAGAATCAGGTATCCGCCATCTACAAGTAAAGTTTTTGCATCAAAAAGCAATTTTTCAACTAGAGTTTTATCTTGTAAAAAAATGAGCCTGTGATTACAACAGGTAATGACGTTAAAAAATTCTTTTCCAAAATAACGTGAAATATCAATAGGATTGATATTGAATGCTTTTACAGGATTTTCTTTTTCACTTTGTTTAGAATTTATACTAGAAATGAATTCTTTAAAAGAATCTGTGACTGTAATATCAAAATTGTTTCTGGCAGCAAGAGTCTGTGAAAGTTCAGCAGTACCACATTCACAACTTAAAAATTTTGCAGGTGAGTTGAACTGTTTAGAATAACTTTCATAAAAATTAATTTCATTTGGTTCCAGTGCAAAAATATCTTCGTAATGTTCAATCCAATTCTTTATATAAATCATATAATTAAAATTATAAAGCCATTTTTGCGATTTTCAATATAAAGTTAGTTAATTTTCCAATGATTATTATTATCTTTGTAAAAGCGTTTGGCATTTACTTCCAGCAAACGTCCATCTTCACCACTCATTTTTACCATAGAGGTAAGAGGATTTACTTCTGTAATTCTAAAATCAGTTCCATCATAAAAAATTCTTAATCCTTCTGTAGGAAGAGATTTTCTGGCTTCACAGTACCAGTCACATTCGTAAGAAAGACAACATAGCAAACGGCCGCATTGTCCTGAAATCTTCATGGAATTAAGAGAAAGATTCTGATCTTTTGCCATCTTTATAGAAACAGGCTTTAATTTATCAGAAACTCCATGACAGCAGAATGGACGACCACAAACTCCAAGTCCACCTGTAATTCTTGATTCATCTCTTACACCAATCTGACGTAATTCAATACGCATTTTGAAAATTGAAACTAAATCTTTTACAAGCTCACGGAAATCTACACGGTTATCAGAACTGAAGAAAAATAAAGCTTTTTGTTCATCAAATAGAAAATGAACTTCAACAAGTTTCATATCAAGTTTATGATTTGCAACTTTTTCACGGAAAACAGGAAATGCATCTTTTTCTTTCTGTTTTAACTCTTCCCTTTTTTTTAAATCGGTTTCATTAGCTTTTCTATCAATTGTTACAATATCGCTTTGTTTAATTCCAACTGGTTTTTTTGATTCACCTAAAACAAGAGCCATATCTTTTCCATAGCGTGTAGGCGTGATGACATAGTCGCCTGGATTTATTGTAAGTTTATCAGGAACCTTTGCATAAAGAGTTTCACTTGAATATTCAAGTTTTAAATGAAAAAGGGGATAATCAACAACAAGATTTTCACTTTCTTCATACTGACTGTTATCTTCAAGAGACTGAAGATTTACGCCTTCATCATCTATATCGCTTTCAAAAATATCACTCATATATTTAACCTTATTTTATATTTAAAATTATAACTTACAAATTAAGAACACATCAAGTCTACAATTAAACCTTTTATTTCATCTACCTGAGCTAAAATCTTAAGATTGTTTGCCTGTCTGGAAAGCATGTCTCTGGTAAGAGCGTCTAATTTTTGATTAATTGTCTGCATTTTAATTCTAGTTATCTGCTTTTTAGGAGGTAATTCAAATGGTGAAAAAAAGTTCTGTTTTGATGCCTGTGGAATTCTCAATTTTCTGTTCATGATTTCTACATCAAAATTGTTCTGCTCAATAAATTTCAAAAAATCACTTACAGCTTTCTTGAATATTAAAATATTTTCTGTAGAAACATTTGAAGAAATTTCATTTCCTGCTAAATCAACCTGATCACGAAGGTATACGGCCGCATCTTCTATAGTCATGTTCTGAATTTCAGAAGGAAGGCCAGAGGATTCAAAGGCTGCTTGAGTTTTATTTTGATGAAGAATATCTGCAAAACTGGATTTTTTTGTTTTTTCAGATTTATCTGTTTTCTGATTTTTTAATTCGTTTGCAGTATTTTGAATGCCTGCATAAAGAAAGGAATTTCCTAAAGGATTAATATCATTCATTAACTAAAGCTGCCTTCTTTTTAATTGCTTTTGCCTGAAGGAAAGTTTCAGTAGCTGTTTCGTATTTTTTATCATCTTTAAGAGCAATACAATGACCGTGGAAAATTGCAAGATCATCTATCTGCACTTTGCGTGAAATAATATCGCCAACAACAGCTGCATCTGTAAGTATTTTCACACTTTCTTTGGCATAAATATCTCCAAGTATAATACCGCCAACTATGATTGCATTTGCTGTAATATTTCCTTTAATTCTGGCTTTTTCTCCAACAATGATATTTCCATCAGTTTCAAGATCACCTTTTATATCACCATCAATTCTAACGAATCCATTTACTTTGAGATTTCCTGTAATTGAAGTGCCATTTCCTATGATAGTGTTTAATGAAATATCATCAATTCTTAAAGCCATAAATTATTTTGCAACCTTAATGTTTATGTAT
Source organism: Spirochaetia bacterium (assembly GCA_022768685.1). Classification (GTDB taxonomy): domain Bacteria; phylum Spirochaetota; class Spirochaetia; order Treponematales; family Treponemataceae; genus Treponema_D. Next base: position 18,206 of record JALEPQ010000105.1, on the reverse strand, counting down.
TTTGCAGGGTCAACTACATCAGAACCAATATGAACTTCGTAATGTAAATGTGGACCGGTAGAAATACCTGTATTTCCGATAGTACCAATTACCTCACCTTGATCAACCAGCTGACCTTTTTTTACTCTGAAAGAATTTAAGTGAGCATAACGTGTATAAATACCATGATTATGTTTAATAATAATAAAGTTACCAAAACTGTTATCATAACCGACTGTAACAACCTGCCCGGATGCTGTTGCAAGAACAGGATCTCCAGATCTCCATGTAGAAAAGTCAATTCCTTTATGGATATACCAGTTACCGTTAAGCGGGTGCATATTTGGACCAAATGCCATGGAAATATGAACATTAGGATTTTTTACAGGATTTATACTAGGAATTTCTGTAAAAAGGCTCTGCTGTGTTTTAAGCATTTTTCCAATCTGTTCAATTGGTTCTACTGCACCTTCCAGATAAGATGTTAATTCACGGATATCTGAAACTTCACGGGAAGTGCCGTTTGTAATTTCTGATGAACTGAACAATGAAGAAAGATCACTGTTGGAAATTGATGAATTAGAACTATTTTCAACCTGTGAAATACCCAGAAGAGATAAACTCTGGGAAAGGGAATTCTGGAAGCGTTTTGCAGCCTGAAAAAGATTTGCATTTTCATCTCTAAGTTCATCAAGACTTGCAAGTGTTGCCCTGTTCTGATCCTGTAAATTTGCAATTTCCATATTTGTAGAAATAGAACGTCTGTTGTAATAAAAGAATGAACCTAAAATACCGATTATTACTAAAGCACTTAATGAAAGTGCAAACACATTTGTCTGAAAGTTTATAACTTTGCTCTGTGAATGAGGAACTATCATAATTGTAAGTTTACTATCCAGAGCTTTAAATATTTTTACAAAGAAATTGCCAATAGATTTGATAAAAGAACCAAAACCTTTTGTTACGTTTGAGGCGAATCTCTTTTCGTATTTTTTGATAGTCTTTTGTGTCTTTGACAAAATTATCTCCAATGATATCTTACAATTCTATTCAATATATCATTATTGAATATTTAGGTCAATTTTTTGTAATTGAACCACTAATATCACAAGATTATCGGCATTTTATTTACATACTTATAGTAAAAGATTAAAAAACAAAATTGACATTCGCATTTGACGATAAAAAAAAGGTATGTTATCTTTTAAGGTATATAAAAAAATAATAACCCATCTTTAGGAAGAATAAGCAAATGAAGTTTTTTGATACTCACGCTCACATCGGGCTTATATACGATGATCCTATTGAACAATTGCGCGTTATTACACAGGCTAAGCAGGCAGGAGTAACTCGCATTGTCAGTATTAATAATAGTTTGATGGATTTTCAGAAAGTTTATCCAAATTTAAAGGCCCTTTCAGGAATTTACCATGCAGTTGGTGTTGCACCATCTGAAGTAATAAATCCAGGGGCTGACTGGATTAACACAATTGAAAAAAATCTTTCTCTCCCAAATGTTGTTGCCGTTGGGGAAACTGGTCTTGATTACTACAAGCAGTTTGGTGACAAACGTTCGCAGATTGAACTTTTTATTACTCAGCTGGAAATTGCTCAGGCTCATAATCTTCCTGTAATTATTCATAACCGTGATGCAGGAAAAGATATTTATGATGTTTTGTCAGAACGTATTCCTGATGCCGGGGCAATTCTGCATTGTTATTCAGAAGATGCTGATTACGCAAAAAAATGTCTTGATATGAATATCTGGTTTAGTTTTGCAGGAAATCTTACTTACAGAAATGCAAGAAATCTTCATGAAACAGTTCTGAATATTCCTGTTGATCGTATTTTAATTGAAACTGAAAGTCCATTTATGGTTCCTGCAGAATTCAGAGGAAAGAGAACTATGCCGGCATATCTTCCATCAACAGCAAGATTCCTTGCAGAAATGCTGGATATGGATTTAGAAAGTTTAAGTGAACAACTTTGGAAAAACAGCTGTAAAGCGTTCAACCTTCCAGAATAAAAATATGAACTGTTTATATCATCCTCTAAAAATTGGAAATATAGAGTTATCAGGTAATCTCTTTCTGGCTCCAGTGGCAGGTTATAGCGATGCTGCATTCCGTTCAGTGTGTGTTGAGAACGGAGCAGGTTTTACCTATACCGAAATGGTTAGCGCTGAAGCTTTGGTTAGAAATAATATTAAAACTGAAATTTTAATGCAGAGAGCTGTGAATGAAAAAGCTTATGCAGTCCAGATTTTTGGTGGAGAAGCAGAAACAATGAACAGAGCAGCTCAAATTGTTCTGGAAAAGACTCATTGTGAATGCATTGATATAAATTGCGGTTGTCCTGTTCCAAAAATTGTAAAAACAGAAGCAGGTTCGGCATTGACCAGAGATCCAGATAGACTTTACAAAATTGCAAAGGCTGTAAAAGATGCTGCTGGAAATGTGCCTGTTACTGTAAAAATACGTTCTGGTTGGGATAAACCTCACCTTACATGGAAAGAAGCTGCTCAAGCTGCTCTGGAAGCTGGTGTGAGTGCCATAACAATTCATCCAAGAACACGCTCACAAGGGTATGAGGGACATTCTGACTGGTCTATTATGAAAGCTCTTGTTGACTTTGTAGATAAAAGGGTGCCTGTTTTTGGCTCAGGAGATTTGTTCAAACCAGAAGATGCAAAAAGAATGCTGGAAGAAACTGGTGTTGATGCAGTTATGTTTGCAAGAGGAGCTATGGGAAATCCTTTTATTTTCAAGGATACTACAAGTCTTCTTACCAAAGGTTCTTATGAACCTGTTCCTGTTATTACACGAATAAAAACAGGCTTTGCAGAATTAGAACGTCTTGTGGCTGTAACTAATGAAAAACATGCTTGTTTAGAAATGAGAAAAAGATTTCATGCATATTCAAAGGGAATTCAAAATGGTGGTTCTTTGCGATTACAGATTGTTCACGCAGAATCTGTAAAAGATTATCATGAAATTTTTGATCCGATACTGGATATAAAAACATGTAATGTAGAATAAGTTTTTTTGATTTGTTAAAATCACTTAAATAAAGAGGAAACTTGGGGATGAGTCTGCTTAAGACTATTTCAGATTTTTTGGATTCTATTTTTAAACGTTCTTCTCCGGAAGTTCAGAAAAAGCAGATGATGAAAAAACTGGATTCAGAAATAAAAGAATTTACACCTGGTATTTGTAAGACAGGATTGCTGCAGCCGAATTTTGGTGAAGCAATTAATGCTTTAAATAAAAATACCAGGGTGCTTGATAATCTTTTTGCAGTTACTATCAGTCCTAATAACATTCCTCGCCAGCATAGATTTGAATCTCAGTTGCTTTTTACAGGTTTTTCCATAGAGGAACAGGGAATTATAGAAGATTTAGATTTTGGAAAAAGAAAAGCTGAGGTTCTGGAAGATTATGATCATGCAGATAAAGTTTATCTGCATCAAAGAAATCAGTTAGATAAAATTGTAAAAAGTCTTAATTCCGATATTTTTAAGAAGATGGATAGTGATATTCTGAATCTTCGTCAATTTGCAGAATTCTGCCGTTACAATTTTACACCATTCCTTCAGATTTTTGATTCCAACTATGAGCCGGTAAATTTTTCTTATAAGCCTAACTATGTGGAAGTCCCAGTTTCAAAGGCAATGAATCTGCTGGAAGATTTATATTATCAGATAAACGGAATAAAAATTAACGAAGTAACTCTAAATGCAATTTATGCACTGGCAAAAATGCGTAAGGGTACTGATTTGACGGACGATGAAAAAAATATTTATGCAGGCTGTCTAAAAAAAATTAACTATGTAGTAAAATCAGTCATTCCTCCATATAAGCTAAAGTTACTGATTCGTTATGGAAAGCAGGATATTGCCTATGAACCAAGAGTTGCATCTGTAACAGGTTCTCCCCGCCAGGATTTTCTTGCATTATTAAAACAGCAGTTTGATGCAGATGAAAAGCGAATCAAAAATGAAATTCAGGATGAAAAGATTACAACAGAAGTAAATGCACTTTTCCCTAATGGTGGAATAGAAGAACTTTATGGATATAATCAGAGTACTAATGCAATGCTTCAAAATGAAGTAAATATGTCATTTACAAGTATTCTTCCATTGAAAATTCTAAAAACTTTTCTGGCTGTTTATCTTCCAGATTCTGTAAAATCACTTTTAAATGATATTGTTATTGAAGGATTTTTTAATAATCCCACTTACAAAAGTTCATTTTCACAGGTTGTTTTTGCAGTTATAAATGCTAAAGATGCTATTCAGGCATTTGAAGACAGTTTTGCAACAAATCAAAAAAATAGTATACAGATTCTTGAAAGTTACATAAAAGACAGTAAACGAGATAAAGATTTTTATAAAAAATTAGAAAAAATGGTCGAAAATATAAATACCGAAGCTCATGCACTTTTGCAGGAACAGGTTAGTAATATTTTTAGTTTGTATAAAGAATTAGGAGAGTTGATTGAAGATGCTAAAAAGCCTTCTGGTGAAATCATAACAAACTTAAAGGTTTTAATGATGTCTTCAAGAAACAGGGATAATACAAATATGCTAGAAACCCACTATGGCGAATGGAACATATTTTTTGAGATTATGAAAAACTATGTTATCATTAATAGTGGTGAAATGTAGGTAAGTATGACTGCTAAAAAAACAACTAAGACAGACAAGAAATCTCAGATTGCTAGTAAAGATAGTAAAGATAAGACTATCGAGTTTGAAAAGCGTATTTACGATCTTGAACAGCTTCTTGATATTGCAAAGTCTTTCTGTCAGAACCTTGAAATAAACAACCTTCTCGAATCTATTGTTTATATCTGTATGGCACAGATGCACACTTTAGGTGCAGAAATTTTTGTACGTGATCTGCTTACAAATGATTTTTTTTATCTTGAAACTTCAAAAGATACTAATAGAGAAATTACGCTTCCTGTAAATTGTGATATTACTAATAAACTTGCCGAAGTTCAGATGCCAATTACATTGGATGAATTAAAAAAACTGGCAAAAAACTCAAAATATATCAGCGTTTTAGAATCACTTTCACCAACTTTAATAGTTCCTCTTGTATCTGACACACACATGAACGGAATTTTGGTTTTGCAGGAACGTATTGCTTTGGATGAGGATACAAGTTATACCAATTATGAAAAACAGCAGATTATGATGATTGCTTCACTAGCTTCTGTTGCAATTAGCAATGCTGCTTTACTGGAAAAATCTTCAATAGATTCTATGACACACCTTAAATTGAAGTATTATTTCTTTAATAAACTTTCCAGTGCTATAGATAAAGCTATTCTTACAAAAGAGCCTATTTCAGTTTTGATGTTTGATATAGACCATTTTAAAATTTTTAATGATACATACGGCCATGACTGTGGAGATTTTGTCCTGATTGGAGTTGCAGATATCATTAAAAATAACATGCGTGATTCCGATATAGCAAGCCGTTATGGTGGAGAAGAATTTACTGTTCTGTTGAATATGCCCACAGGAAGAGATTCTGCAATGCTGGTGGCAGAAAGAATTCGTGCAGCAATTGAAAGTCATGATTTTATTTATAATGGGAATCATCTGCATGTGACAATTTCTATTGGTGTTTCAACTTTTGATCTGGAAAGGAATTTTGTTGAATCTCCTGTTGAATTTGTAAAGCAGGCTGATAAAGCTTTATACATTTCAAAAGAAAGTGGAAGAAATAAAGTATCATTCTACGAACCTGTAGAAGATCTTGAAGATATTGATGAATAAACCTGTTTTTTTTAGAAGACCATTTAAATATTCATATAGTCATATTACTTTAATAATTGCAGTTATTAATCTTGTGATTTACGCACTTTGTTATTTTACTCCTGAGTTTGGAAAATATATTTACAATTATGGAGCATTAAATGCCTCAAGAGTAGAATACCGGCGTATGTACTGGCAGTTTTTTACTTACATGTTTGTTCATCATGATTTTTTCCACGTATTTTTTAATATGTTTGGACTTTTAATGTTTGGCATTCCATTGGAAAAGTGTATAGGTTCAAAAGAATTCAGTCTTTTTTATGCTGTTTGTGGAATTTTAAGCGGTCTGTTTTCTTTTCTTGTTTATAAATTTACAGGACAGTACAGAGTGTTTCTTTTAGGGGCAAGTGGTGCTGTTTATGCAGTTTTATTTGCTTATGCAGTGGTGTATCCAAAATCTACAGTTTTTATATGGGGAATAGTTCCTGTTCCAGCTCCAATTCTGGTTATAATATATGCCTTAATTGAAGTTGCAAGTCAGATGCTTGGAAGAGGTGCAAATGTTGCCCATTTAACTCATCTTTTTGGATTTCTGGCAGCTATTCTTTATTTTGAAATTCGTATGGGAATACATCCGGTAAAAATATGGAAAAATGCATACGGAAAATAATTGTTATTGTTTTTTTTATATTATCCTCAAAAGTGTTTTGTCAGACTTCTCAATTTGATAAAAAAATCAGATTTAATGTTTGGGCAGATCTGGATGCTTATCCAGAAATGGAATATTCTCCTGATTTAAAGCAATTTGATTATCCAATCAGACAAATAAGGAAAATAGTTCCATTTTTTATGTCAGGTCTGGTTTATGGCTGGACTTTTACTTATGTTCCTTATGATAAAGCTCGTGGAGTTGAAGAATACTTTGAAATTGAAGAAATCAAAGCATTTGATATTCAAAGTGAAGATGTAAATTTCACTGGTGCAAAAATTCAGAACGGAAGATTTTCTGTCTGGTGCGAATATACTAGAAATAATTATCAGCGTGAATATTACAATTCGTGGACTGCAATAAAAAATCCTGTAATTCACGGAAAAGGTTGTGGAAAAGTAAGTAAAGGTTTTGAGGGTTATACTGATGGTGCAAAAGAAGCTGTTAAAAACGGTGTAAGGGAGTATTACAGGAAAATTGTAAAAAATAAGCCAAAGGAAATATCCGGGAAAATTCTTATAAAGGATGAACCTCTTGCCGGAGTGCAGGACGGGCAATATGTAATAAATCTTGATTTTTTTATGGAATGCGATAAAATAGTTTCGTATACAGCTTATTGAAATTAAAAGAGGAGATAGATTATGAAGAAAGGTTTAATTTTTGCTGCTTTGCTATCCGTTTTTGCTACATTCTCATTTGCTCAGATTTATGATGATTTAAATGCTTTTCAGGCCGAAAAACAGTTTGAAGAAGATAAAGCTAAAACAGTTGCTATTGTTCCACAGGAACAGCATCTTTCAGATAAAAATGGAAGTGTAAGAATTGAATATAATCCTGCTTATGATGAAGTTCGTATTTATTATGAAACATTATATGTAACCTATGATAGAGCTGAAGCTATGAATACAGTTCTTGCATGTTTACTTGATTTTCAGAATGATATGGATTCGCATCCAGGAAAATCTTATTATCATTACAAATACTTAAAAGATGATAAAGAAAGATTCTTTAAGGATGACAGAGGTCAGAGAAAGGCACAGTACATCTCTTATGTAAAATTCAGCCGATAAGCTATTTAGTTTTTATATAAAATTTTATATAATAAAAGCCGATACCCAGAATGAGAGTATCGGCTTTATTTTTTTTGTTTACAGAAAATCATTTTATACAGGCTGTAAAGAAAAAGGGAACAAAAAATGGATATTAAAAATACTATCAAGAATTTACATCCGCTTGAAATTAAAGTTTTGTTAAAGTATTCAGGAAAGGATGAACTTACTTCTGAAAAATTACAGAAAGAATTGGATTATAAGGAAGGTCATGCAAATCAGGCTTTCTCCTGGCTTTCTGGAAAAAATCTTTTAAATGAAATCAGAAGAACACCACATACATTCTACGAAATTACTGATATGGGTAGAGCACTTGCAAAGACTGGTACAGTAGAAGAAAGAATGGTTCGTTTCTTGAAAGATAATGGTGCTCATACAATGCCTGAAATAGCTTCTGGACTTGGTCTTGAACAGAAAGATATTGGTTCAGCCTTTGGCCCTTTAGTAAAAGAAGGTGTTCTTAAAATGAACGAAGAAAAGAAGGCTGAATATACAGGTGCAGATTTACCTGCCCGTATAAAGACAACTTCTGAATTATTAAATAAAGCAATTGCTGTAGAAAATGGACAACTTAATAAGAGTGAACTTTCCGCTGATGAAGTTTCAGTAATTTCTGGACTTGCAAAAAAACGTGGTGCAGCAGATGCTCCATTCAAAATGATTGAGCGTGAAACTGTTTTCTATAAACTTTCTGAAGGTTTTGAAAAAGTTCGTGATGAACTTAAAAAAGCTGGTGTTACAGGAAACGAAATTGGTGAAATTACACCAAAAATGCTTGCAACTGGAGATTGGAAAAACGGAACATTCCGTGGTTACAATATTGCAATTCCTCCTGCAAGAATTATTCCTGGACGTACAAATCCATATGTACAGTTCCTTGAATCTGTAAAAGATAAGCTTTGTTCTCTTGGTTTCCAGGAATTTGATGGTCCTCTAGTAGAAACAGAATTCTGGAATGGTGATGCATTGTTTATGCCTCAGTTCCATGCTGCTCGTGATATTCACGATGTATACCGCTTAAAATATCCAACTCATGCTAAGTCAATTGAAGAACCATATTTAAGCAATGTAAAGGCTGTTCACGAAAACGGTGGAAACACAGGAAGCCGTGGATGGGATTATACATTTGATAACGAATTTACACGCCGTTTGATTTTACGTTCTCAGGGAACTGTTCTTTCTGCTCATCAGTTACATAAAGCAGAAGTTCCTGGTAAATATTTTGGTATTGCCCGTTGTTTCCGTTATGATAAAGTTGATGCAACACACCTTTCAGACTTCTATCAGACAGAAGGTATTATTGCTGGAAATGATGTAAGTTTACGTGACCTTTTAGGAATGTTAAAAATGTTTGCAACAGAAATTGCTGGTGCAGAAGAAGTAAAATATGTTCCTGGTTATTTCCCATTTACAGAACCTTCTATTGAAGTTCATATTAAACATCCTGTTCTTGGCTGGTTTGAACTTGGTGGATCTGGTATTTTCCGTCCAGAAGTTACAAAAGCTATGGGACTTGATTGTCCTGTTTTAGCCTGGGGTATTGGTATTGACCGTATGGCTTTGATGGCACTGGGCTTGAATGACTTAAGACAGCTGTTCTGTGAAGATATTGAACAGGTTCGCTTAAGAAAGGCTAAATACTAGGATTATGATTCCAGATTAAATTAATTTTATCTGGATTAGTCTTATATTGAATACGTCGAGTCAAGGCACGCTAACGCTTAAAGCCTTGACTTCGCCGTTTTTAGGGTTTGTAATAAATCCTAAATTAAAAAGACCGTTAGTTTCACTTCACTAACGGTCTTTTTTTTGTGCTTTTATTTATTTACAAGTGTATCTACAACAAGATCCAGTGTTTTTCGTACACTTGTACTTGTTTTTTTATTCATAATTATGGAATGAAAAATGGAAGCTTCTATCAAATCATAAAAAAGTTGATTTACATCTTTTACGTTGCATTGCTTAAATTCTCCAGATTGAATTCCTCTGATTAAGATTGTACTTAATACGTGCTTTAGTTTAATAATTCTGCGTCGAACTCTTTCACTTGTATCAACACCGGTTTTTTTCAGTTGAGTAAGATAGCTTAAAATAACCTGAAATAGTTTTTCATTTGCCTCACAATAATCTATGATGGTTTTTAGAATTTTTCTCAGGGTTTCTTCACTTTTTAAAGATTCATCTGCAAGAATGCCGGTTAATTCTTCTTCCAGTCCATTTAACAGCTGTTTAAGACTTCCAAGAAAAATTTCATATTTATTTTTAAAATAAATGTATAAAGTTGTTCTTGTAATCCCACATCTGTCGGCAATTTTTTGGAAAGTTGCATCTTCGTAGCCTTCTTCAACAAAAACATCCAGAGATTTTTGTAAGATTTCATGTTTTCTTTTATCATGTTCAACTAAAATGGCCATCTGCTGAAACTCCTGAAATTAGAATTTTTCTACCTTCTTTTTTGGGTAAAATTTCTGATTTTTTGCAGGTTTTTGAGATTTTGGTTCTTCTGTTTTACGATTATACATATAGAAACAAGTATCAAGGTTACCTGCCTTAAAATTCTTTATTGAATTGGCGTTGTGTCCAAAATTTTCCTGAAATACTTCTGATGAAGTTATTACTCCAATATCCCAGCCTGGAAAATCTGTCCACAAAGAATCCATATTTTTATAAAGCTGATTAGTTTCTTCTTCTGTAAGAAGTCGTTCACCGTAAGGTGGATTGCAAAGTAAAAGACCACTTTCGTATGGTGCAGCAAGATTTGCAAAATCTGACTGGACAAAATCAGGACGCGGAATGTGAGCACTTATACCAATTGATTTTAATGCACGGCCAGTCATTACACAGGCATATTCTGCATTTTGTTTAGAGCGTTCAACTGCTTTAGGATCTATATCAGAACCTGTAATTCTTACTTCCACATCAGTTCGAATTTTTGCAGCTTCTTCTTTTTTAATTTCTTCTGCACGTGATGCATTAAAGAAAGGAAGATTTTCAATTGCAAAACGACGTCCAAACCCTGGAGCAACATTAAATGCGTAAAGGGTTGCTTCAATAGGAATAGTTCCAGAACCACAGAATGGATCATGTAATGGTGTTTTTCTTCGCCATAACATTTCCTGTAATAAAACTGCGGCTGTAGTTTCTCGAAGAGGTGCAATGCCACCATCTGTCCTATAACCACGCTTGTGTAATGGGAGTCCTGATAAATCTAAAAGAATGTAAACTCTGTTATCATCCACATAAACTCGGATATCGGACTGTTCGCCGGTTTCTGGTAAAGTAACCATATTCCATTTTTCACCTAGTTTGGAATAAATTGCTTTATGTATTATTCCCTGGATAGAATGTTCCGAATTTAATTTACTTTTATGAGTTCTGACCTTGTCTACAACTATGCGTGAATCTTTTTTTAAAAAATCCTGCCAGTCTGCCGCAAAGGCACCATCGTAAAGTGAGTCAAAATCAAATGCATTGTATTCTGCAATCTGAAGATATACCCTGTCAGCTGTTCTTAAACATAAATTTGCTTTAAATAAAGCATCATCGTCACCTAAAAATGAAACTCTTCCTGGTGCGTTTGAGATGAGTTTATATCCTAAATGTTTGATTTCGTTGCCTAATATTTTTTCGGCACCAACTGCACATAATGCTACTAATGTATTCATGTTTTGCAATGTAACATTTTGACATTATTTAAGCAATTGTCATACTATAAGGATTTAGAACTGTCTACTCAGGTTTTGAATAGTCAATTCCAGTAGATCCATTTGCTGATGTAATTGTCAGTGTATTATTTGAATTTCCTGAAATTGAAATTCTATATGGTTCAGTCCAAATGTATTTTTTTATTACTTTGTCTGTAGCTTCAGGGTCTACATATTCAGTTTTCTGTCCAACAATACCTAAAATTGTGATTTCTGTATCAAGAAAATCTGATGGAAGTATTTCTGCCAGATTGTAAATGTAATTGAATTCATCTGTTTCAGAATTAAAAGGAGTTTCAAATAATAATGCTTTTTCACCATTAGACACTGCAAGCATAGGACTATATTCTGTAATAGGATTTAGTGCAGAACTTAAGGTTAAAGTTTTTGTAGATTCAGAATATGAAAAAGAAACGCCTGTATTGTTATATTTTACAGGAGTTCCATTTTTTGGCTGAATTGGATATGTCCATGCTGTATCATAGTATTTACCGCTTTTTTCATGGTAGCGGGCCATGAATTGGTATTTTGATTCTGTATCAAGATTTGTGTCTTCAAAAATATAAACAGCATTATTTTGATCTAGTGCTGATGTATAAATTAATCCAACATTTACTGTAAGAGCTTTATCGTAGGAATCTGATTTTTCGCTAGTAACATTACGACGGTAAAAAATTATATAATCTTCGTCATTACCAATTTTTCTGGCAGTTAATGTTATTCCACCTTCAGAGTATTCAATATCAGGTCTTTTTTTTAGATTTGTTTCTGTAACTGTGATTCCATTTTTACAGCCTGAAAGGAAAATTGATATAAGAGAAAATAGAATAAAAGGTAAACGTTTTTTCATATAAAACCTCATTATATTATCGGCAGAAAACTGAAAAACAATAGAAAATTAGTAAAGACCAATTGAAAATCTTTTTTGGTAAAAATTACTATGAAATTTGTATAATGTACAAGTAATTTGATGTTTTATTGACTTGAAGTAATAATTTGTTATATTTTTAAGTAAGATTTAAATTTTTTAATTAAATTAAACTTTTTTGGAGGATGAAATGAAAAAGTCATTTAAAATTGCTAGTGCTGTTATTCTTTCAGCATTATGCTTATCAACTTTATCTGCTAAACCAAAGAAAAACGCTAATGAAATCACAGTTGGTTTTGTTGGACCTTTATCTGGTGGTGTTGCTGTTTACGGTGTAGAAGCTAAAAACGGTGCTGAACTAGCTGTAGAAGAAATTAATGCCGCTGGTGGAATTAACGGTAAAAAAATTGTAATGATTTCTGAAGATGATGAAGGTGATCCTGCTAAAACTGTATCTGCATTCAAAAAACTTACTGTTCAGAATGGTGTAAAATTAATTGTTGGTTCATTAACTTCTGGTTGTACAAAAGCTATTACAGATCAGTCAAAAGCAATGAAAGTTGTTCAGATTGCTCCTGCTGCTACTGCTACAGATATTACAGTTGATGCAAAAGGTAAAACAAATCCTTATGTTTTCCGTGCATGTTTTATTGATCCATTCCAGGGTACTGTAGGTGGAAAATTTGCTGCAGAAAACTTGAAAGCTAAAAATGCTGCAATTCTTTATGATATTGGTAATGATTATTCTGTAGGTTTAACAGAAAACTTTGAAGCTTCTTTCACTGCTGCTGGTGGAAAAGTTACAAAAGAATCTTACTCAACTGGTGAAAAAGACTTCAATGCTCAGATTACAAAAATCAAGAATGCTAATCCTGATGTAGTTTATCTTCCAGATTACTATGCAACTGTAGCTTTAATTGCTAAACAGCTTAGAGCTCAGGGAATTACAGCTCCTATTGTTGGTGCTGATGGTTGGGATGGTCTTACTGAAAATGCTGGAGATGAAGTATTGAATGGATTCTACTCAAATCACTATGCTGCTGACTCTACAGATGCTTCAGTACAGAACTTTGTAAAAAAATTCAAGGCAAAATATAACAAAGAACCAAACTCATTTGCAGCCCTTGCTTATGATTCAGTTTACATGTTGAAAGATGCAATCATTGCTGCTGGAACAGATTCTGATTCTGTAAAAATTCGTGCTGCACTTGAAACTACAGAAGGTAACTACGTTACTGGACACTTAACATTTGATGCAAAACACAACCCTGTAAAATCTGCTGTAATGGTAGAATTAGTTAAGAAAGATGGTAAACTTGCTGCATCTTACAAAGCTACAGTTAATCCATAAGTTTTGTTTACATTAAAATAACAATCAACAGGCCACCTGATTAAATTCTGGTGGCTTTTTGGTTTTAAAGATGCTGATGTTCAATATGCTTTTATCTATTCATTTTGACAAAAAACCGATACAATAATCTTTAATATTGAGAAAATCAAACAGAGGACAAAATGGCTGACACAATTAAATCAGTTTATGGAAAATTCTTTGCAGAAATGGCACAAAAATCTGCAGCAGCTTCAGTAGTAAGTGAAAACACAAGTTATGAAGAAGCAAATCTTGAAACAAGAAAATATGGTTACAAGATGATTTCTGACTATGCATTACCTGGTTCCGGGCTAGGAAACCCTGAGGCATTTAAAGCACTTTATGATGCTGTAACAAAAGAAGGAAAAAGAGGTCTTATTATGATGGAACACCTTTCCAATATGGATTTACCTTCAATTGTATACTTCCTTGAAAACTACGGTGAAGAATGGTCTGCAGATATGTCAAAAAGAATTGTAGCAATTGCCGGAAAAAAATTAAACGAAACAAATGTTGGTGTACGCGCATTTGCAGAAGCTTTTTCAAGAGTAATAGTTTATCCAACTCGTTCTTTGATTGATGCTCAGGCAAAAATGGAAACTCAGGAAGAAAAAGATGCAGAAGCAGCAAGAGCTAAAAAAATCAACTTTGCTTCAATGCGTGCAATGAATGAATGTTCAAAACGCGGACAGATTATTCTTGTATTCCCAAGTGGAACTCGTTATAGACCTGGTGTAGAAGAAACTCGTCGTGGTTTAAGAGAAATGGATTCTTATCTCCGTATTTTTGATAAAATGATTCTTGTAACTATGAATGGTCAGTGTTTACATATCAGCGAGGATAATCCTAATGATATGCTTGCAGATGAACTTACTCATGAAGTTGTTACATTAACTGCCAGTCCATTAATTGACTGTAAAGAATTCAGACAACAGTCTCTGGAAAATCTTCCTGCAGATTGTGAAGATCCAAAACAGAAAACCGTAGATGATGTTATGGCTTATTTAAGAAAGCAGCATGACGATGTAGAAAAAACAAGAAAATAAGAGAGTTATTCACAAAATCAATAATTGGAGTATTTTATGAAAGAATTAGAAATGGAAGTAAGCAGCGTTTCTTACCCAGGTAGAGGAATTGTTGTTGGTAAATCTGAAGATGGTAAATATGGCGTAGTTGCTTACTGGACTATGGGAAGAAGTGCTGGAAGCCGTAATAGAGTTTTTGTTGAAGAAGGTGAAGGGATTAAAACTCAGGCTTTTGATCCAACTTTAATTGCAGGTGACCCAAGTCTTATCATTTATAACGCAGTAAAAGTTTTAGGTTCAAATACAATTGTAACAAATGGTGATCAGACAGATACAATTTATGATGGAATGATGGCTGGAGAAACTTTTGCTGAATCTTTAAGAAACCGTAAATACGAACATGATGCTCCAAATTATACCCCACGTATTTCAAGTTTAATGAATATTGAAGGTGGAAAGTTGAGTTACAAACTTTCAATCTTAAAAAGTGATGAAGGAAATCCTGATAATACACTCAGACATACTTATACTTATGATAATCCTTCTTGTGGAGAAGGCCGATATATTCATACTTATCAGCGTGACGGAAATCCTCTTCCAAGTTTTGAAGGTGAACCAGTAAAAGTAACTGTAAAAGGTGATATTGATGAATTTACTACAAAACTTTGGAATGCTCTTAATGAAGATAACAAAGTTTCATTGTTTGTTAGATATATCGATATTGAAACAGGAAAATACGAAAGCCGTATTATAAACAAAAACGAATAATTTTATTTTTTTAAAGAATAAATTGAGGTAACAATATGCACAACAAACAGCTGATTTTTTTTATTTCTGCTATGATTTGTTGTGCATTTTTTTTATCCTGTAATTCTATCAAAAGAGAAAAATTTCCCTATGATGAAATCATAAATCCAAAATATAGTTCATTTACTGAAAAAGCAGATTCTTACTTAAAGGAACAGAATTTTCAGGGGACAGTCCTTGTAAGCAAAGGAAAAAAGATTATCTTTGCAAAGGGTTATGGAACTTCTGATAAAAAAAATAAAGCAAATCCTAAAAATACAATTCACACAACTTTTGAAACAGGCAGTATTACAAAACAGATGACTGCAGCTTGTATAATGCAGCTTGTTGAAAAAAAGAAGCTTTCACTGGACTCCCAAATTTCAGATTTCTTCCCGGAATATGAGCATGGAAAAAATATTACAATCAGAATGCTTTTAAATATGCGTTCTGGATTAACTGATCATATAAATGCGGGAGATGAGTTTTTTTCTGCTGCAACTTATCATAAAATTTTAAAGGCAGAAGCAGCATGTGAAAATCTGCCGGAAAATCTTGTTCTTGATTCTTTTTATGATGCTCCTGTAATGGCTAGTCCAGATTCTACTTATTTTTATTGTAATACAAATTATTATCTTCTTGCCAAAATTATAGAGCAATTAAGCGGGTTATCTTATGAAGAGTATTTGGAAAAAAATATCTTTAAAAAAAGTGGAATGAATACGGCGAACGTAAAGTTTCAAAAAACTGATGCAAAAGGTTATGATTATAGAAACCGATATTACAGTATTCCTGCGGAAATGGCACTTGGTTGTGGCGACGTAAATGGTTCTGTAATTGATTTGTATAAATGGAACTATAGTTTTATAAATAATAAAATTGTGTCCAGAAATTCATTTAACGAAATGATAAATTCTGATTCTTACGGTTTTGGTATTTACTGTAAAAAAGATAAAAAAAATAAATCAATTCTCCATGCCGGTGCTACAGATGTATTTAATTCTTATGATATCTATTATTTTAAAGACAAGGTTTCTATAATTGTGCTGGTGAATAAACCAATTGGTGAATGTAATGCTACAATTATTGCAGGAAATTTAAGAAACTTAATGAAAAAGTAAGTGTTCTTTTTATGAATTACAGATAAAAATCTATGTGAAAGGGCTGTTCCCCTTTGCATTTTTTTTGTCCTCGTTGCTAATTTCTCTATTTTTTTATATTATCTTGCCTATGAAAGAACTTGAATTAAAATATGGTTGTAACCCGAATCAGAAACCTGCAAGGGTTTTTATGGAAAATGGCGATTTACCAATTACAGTTGTAAATGGTAGACCTGGATACATTAATCTTTTAGATGCTTTAAACGGATGGCAGCTTGTAAAGGAACTTAAAGAAGCAACTGGACTTCCAGCAGCTACTTCTTTTAAACATGTTTCTCCTGCCGGTGCTGCTGTTGGTCTTCCACTTTCAGATACTTTGAAGCAGATTTATTTTACTGGAGATGTTGAACTTACTCCATTGGCTTGTGCTTATGCCCGTGCCCGTGGTGCAGACCGTATGTCTTCTTTTGGAGATTTTATTTCTCTTTCTGATGAATGTGATGAAGCTACTGCACTTTTAATTAAAAAAGAAGTTTCAGACGGTGTAATTGCTCCTTCTTATTCAGAAAAAGCTTTAGAAATCTTAAAAGCAAAGAAAAATGGAAATTACTGTGTAATTCAGATTGATCCAGATTATGTTCCAGCTGATTTGGAAACAAAACAAGTGTTTGGTGTTACTTTTGAACAGGGACACAATTTCCTTAAAATTGATAATTCAGTTCTTACAAATATTGTTACAAAAAATAAAGAATTATCAGAAGATGAAAAAAGAAATCTTGTTATTTCTCTGATTGTTCTAAAATATACTCAGTCAAATTCTGTTTGTTTTGTAAAAGATGGACAGGCAATTGGTATTGGTGCAGGTCAGCAGTCTCGTGTTCATTGTACTCGTCTTGCCGGTCAGAAAGCTGATAACTGGTGGTTGCGTCAGTCTCCAAAGGTTCTGGGATTACAGTTTGTAGATGGTATAAAACGTGCAGACCGTGATAACGCAATTGATGTTTATATTGGTGAAGAATATATGGATGTTCTTGCTGAAGGAAAATGGCAGAATATTTTCAAAGTAAAACCTGAAGTATTTACTCGTGAAGAAAAAGCTGCATGGATTGCACAAAACAAGGATGTTGCTCTTGGTTCAGATGCATTCTTCCCATTTGGTGATAACATAGACCGTGCTTATAAATCTGGTGTAAAAGTAATTGTACAGCCAGGTGGCTCTGTAAGAGATGATTTAGTAATCCAGTCTGCAGACAGTTACAATATGGTAATGTGCTTCAACGGAATTCGTTTGTTCCACCATTAAGATGGGCTGTAAAGGCATATATTAATAAAAGTGAACTTCGCCCATCTTTCCAGTTTGCTACGCAAACTGGTTAAGTGAACTAGTTGTGGCACATATTATAGAAAATGAACTTCGCCCATCTTTCCAGTTTGCTAGGCAAACTGGGAGAGTGAACTAAGATGGGGCTGTAAAGGCATTTATTAATAAAAGTGAACTTCGCCCATCTTACCAGTTTGCGGGGCAAACTGGTTAAGACGACTATGTTGTGGCACATATTAGTGAAAGTGAACATCGCCCATCTTTTCAGTTTGCGGGGCAAACTGGTTAAGTCAACTGGTGTGGGTCAGGGCAAACGCATTATAAATGCCTTTCCGTAATGTTGGTGCGAAGGAGCGGGGCGTGGTTCAAAAACACTCTTTTTGTGGCTGCTGCGAAGCGGCAGTTCAATAGTTTCTATACCACAAAAAGCGTGTAGCGCATTATTGCGCGGTTTTGAATCACGCAACCG
>JALEPQ010000093.1 GCA_022768685.1 Spirochaetia bacterium | reverse complement strand
GTCTATTTCTTCAAGTGCAAATACAAATTATCTGACTTGTGATTCTAAATTAATAAATGAAAATAACTTATCTGATGGGCTTATTTTTAACATATCTTCAGAAATCATTCAAAACTGGGAAAGTGGAAATCAGATTTCATTTCTTTTTTCACTTCAAGATGAAAATAACAATCCTGTAACAATATACAGCTCCCCATATTTAAATGTTGATGATACATACAGTTTAACATCTTCTACGCCATATCCTCTTTTTGCATTACGGCTCAAAGAAGCATCAGACATTACTTCAATTGACTTATGGTCTGTTAAACTAAAGAATATAACAGAACAACGAGGTGGAGTAACTATTCTCAACAACGTAATCAACTCTACTGCAGGAGAAAAAACTATAATCAAAGTAAACACAGCTAAAGAAGGAATGCTCACAGTTGCAGTAATGACTCTTGATGGAAATATTGTGCAGTATATTCATAAAGGAAACACTACTGCCGGAGAACACTATTACTCATGGAACGGAAAAACAAAAAATGGAAAACCCGCTGCCAGAGGAATGTATTTTGTACGAGTTTTTGGAAAGAATATTGATGAAACCCGTAAAATAATGGTTGTTCAGTAAAAAGCAGGGCTTCCGCATTATTGCGTGGTTTTGAATCACGCCCCGCTCCTTCGCTCCAACATTACGGCAAAGCGTTTATAATGCGTTTGCCCTGCCCTCAACTTGTTTTTATATATAAACTTCATTATACTAATAAAACTATGGACATAGAAAACAGACAGGATATTCGTTTTAAGGAAATTGGACACATCGTTGCGCCAGATATTTGTTCTATTCCAGGTATTATTGACGATATCAGTGCTTCAGGCTGTAAAGTTCATTATCCTTTTCCCGTTGTAGTTGAATTGGAAAACGAATATGAAGTAAAGCTTTCCCCATCACAAAATCCAACAGAAAATCCTTTAAATTTAATTGTTGTTCCACAGTGGGCAAAAGAATGCGAAGGACAGACTCAAATTGGATTTAAAATTTTATATTCTCCAGATGCTGCAAATTTACAGACATTTATCAATCACCTTGAGTCAAAATTAAACGAAGAAAATCTGGATCTTAAATAATTAAAATGGCAACTTCAATTCAACATTTACACGGAATAGCATTTTTGGCATTTCCAGAACAATCAGAATTATTACTCAGCGAAATAAAAAACCGCTTTGGTTACAATGAATCTCCATCAAAATTTTATGGTGAACTGGTATATTTTGATTCCAAAGATTTTGCAAATTCAATCAAAGGAACTAAAGTTTATTGGGCCCGTACAACAATGCTAAATCCTTTTATACTTCACTTTGATTCTATCGGGGATGCTGCAAGTGAATTAAAGAAAATCCAGAGAAACTGGGCACCATATCAATACACATGTTTCAGAAGAGCACAGTTTATTCAGGAAAAATTACCTTACATCAACCTTAAAGACCGTAAGTTTCCTGTACAGATTCCTCAAAATCCAATAGGACTCTATACCTTAATAGATGAACATACACTCATTGCCAGTGCAGAAACAAATTCTTACCTTCCAGCAGGTACACTTCACTTTATAGAAGATCATGAAAATCCTCCCAGCCGGGCCTACCTTAAAATTCAGGAAAGCCTTACCATGGCAAACCTCTTAAATGGCACAGACCTTCCAAAAGCAGGTGAAAAATGTTTTGAAGCAGGAGCCTGTCCTGGCGGGTGGACCTGGGTTTTAGTTGGACTTGGAGCAGAAGTTTACGCCGTTGACCGTGCAGAGCTAGCCTCTGAACTAATGTCAAATCCCCTTGTAAAATTTCAGGCCCATGATGCCTTCACTTTAAAACCTGAAGATATTGGACCTGTAGACTGGGTTTTCAGCGATGTAATCTGCTACCCGGAACGTCTTCTTGAATGGATAAAAAAATGGCTTGATTCAGGAATGACCCGAAATATGATCTGCACAATAAAAATGCAGGGCGAAATTAACTGGTCTTTAATCCAGCAGTTTGCAGATATTCCTGACAGTAAAATTGTTCACTTAAACTATAACAAACACGAACTCACCTGGATTCATACAAAATAACATTTTTATAATACGGCGGGGCCCCACAGCTAAAGCTGTGCGTCGCTACGTCCGCACTTCCGCATTCGCTCCATTCCTTCGGAACGCCTGTGGCGGTGCTACCATCGCTCCCCGGGTTTTTATAAACTTTTATCAGTTTTAAACTCGTGCCTTATAGTAAGCCAGGCAAAAACATCAAGAATTATTACATAAACAACAAAATAACTGTTCAAACCAGACTTCACAGAATAATCAGAAAGCATAAAATCATAAATTCCATGAATTACCACAGAAACCGCAATTGAAAGCACCAGATAAATTATCTTAAAAAAACCCCATTTTTTATTTTTAAAATGTTTTGCTCTACTTAAAAAATATCCCATAAAAACACCAAAAGTGGCATGTCCTGGAATTGCAAAAATAGCTCTTCCTATAGAAACACCAGTTCCATAAGAAATTATGTACATCACATTTTCAATAGCGGCAAACCCCAGAGAAGAAGTTACTGCATAAACAATACCATCATATCTATAATCAAAATTATTATTTTTCCAGATAAAAATCATCAGCACCAGCCACTTGAAAAACTCTTCAACCAGAGCAACGCCAAAAATATTTTCAGTCAGCGAACATAATCTTTCATCATAAGAAAAATTCGTAGTAATAATTGTTCCTAAAATTCTTTCCACGGGAATACATGGCAAAGCAAAAAAAGCCCCAAGAATAAAAACTTTCAGTACAAGACCTAAAGGTTCCCTTTCAATTCTATCCTTTTTATAAACATATCTTAAAATAATAAAAACTGGCAGTAAAGCAGGAATTAAAATAAAATAAAAAATCAATCTCATAGGATTATTATATCCTTTTTTACTATTCTATGCTTAAATTTAATATATGAAATTTTTAGTTTTATCTTGCAATACAGGAGCAGGACACAATTCCGCTGCAAAGGCAGTACAGGAAGCCTTCCTTCTTCAAAATGATGAATGCATTTTCAAAGATGCACTTTCCTTTGGTCATCAGAAAATTTCTGATTTTGTATGTGATGCTTACGTAGAAATGGTAAAAAAAGCACCTGAATTATTTGGAAAAATTTATGAAATGGGATCAAACATGTGGAAGTACAATCCAAATAATCAGAAAATTAAATCTCCAGTTTATTTGATGAATGAAACTTATTCAAAAGCATTAGGCAAATACATTGAAAAAGAAAAATTTGATGCTGTAATTTGTTCTCACTTTTTTCCGGCACAAGCTTTAACACATTTAAAACGCCACAACCGGCTAAATGTTCCTGTCTACTATATTTCTACTGATTATTCTTGTATACCTTTGTTAGAAGAAACAGAAATTGATTATGTATTTTCTCCTCACCCAGATACAATAAGTACATTTACAGTTAGAGGCATACCAGAAAGTAAAGTTATTCATTCAGGAATTCCTGTTGCACAAAAATTCACAACAAAACTTTCTAAAACGGAAGCCAGGAAGCAATTAAAAATTCAAGAATCTGAAAAAGTAATTTTAATGATGAGCGGTTCCATGGGTTTTGGAGATACACTAGAAACCGCAGAAAAAATTTTCAATCAAGCTAATGAAAATACAAGATTAATAGTAATCACTGGAAATAATAAAAAAATGTATGACTCTTTTAAGAAATATTTCCGTGGAAACAAACAATTAACATTAATTGGCTTTACAGATCAGGTAAGTCTATACATGGATGCATCAGATATTCTGCTTTCAAAACCAGGTGGACTTTCCAGTACAGAAGCGCTTGTTAAATGCATACCTTTGATTCATACCTCACCAATTCCAGGATGTGAATCAGAAAATGCTGAATTTTTCCAGCAGCATCATATTTCCATGATTGCAGAAACTTCAGACGATGCAGCAAAACTGGCAATAAAACTAATTAATGATGATTTTTTAAGAAATCAGATAGCAGAAGCTCAAAAGCATTACAAATACGAAAACTCTGCAATGTTTGTAACCAAGTGGATAAAAAATGATTTAGAGAAAAAAAACTAAATCCATTCTAAAATATCATCTTTTTTATAATTTTATTGACTATAGATACGACCGGTCAAGGCATGCTTCGCTCAAGGCCTTGACTCGCTCGTTTTCAGAGGTTGTATTAACCCCTGAATAAAAAAAACGCCACCTGCAATCTGCAAGTGGCGTTTCTATTAGTCTAAGCTATATTAAGCCTTGTTAAGTCTAGCTTCCAGGTCATGTCGCAGCCTTACGGCTGCTTACCAAGTTTGCCTATCGTCAAACTTGCAAATAACTAAGCCTTGTTAAGTCTAGCTTCAAGATCGTCAAGAATTCCCAGCAATTCTTTTGGTAAATGTTTTCCAAATTTTGGATAGTGGTTTTCGCGAACATCTTTAACTTCTTTCTTCCATCCTTCAACATCAACTTTGAGGATTTCTGGAAGAGTCTTCTTGTAGTAGTCTGCAAGACCATCTGTATTGATTGCTCCTTCTTTTGGCATA
>JALEPQ010000070.1 GCA_022768685.1 Spirochaetia bacterium | reverse complement strand
TCTTATGGAAAATTCAAAAATCAGTCTGCTTTATCCATTTGGAGAAGATAATTTTAACAAAATTTCTGACGTAACATTTCATGATTTAGGAATAGATTTTATCTGTCAGAAAGTAACAGAAAAACAGGAGGAACAGGTTCTCCTGGAACAAATTTTCAAAAAAATGAGTGATAATCCCCAAATAACCGATTATAGATGTGCCATTTTTCAGGACATTTATAATAATCCTGAAATGTGTACAAAATTAATTGAAGAATTGGAAAAAATCAACTATGAAAAACAATTCAGTGGATTTGGTGGACACTTTGAAGATTCTGATTCTGCCTGGGAACTTTTACATCGCCTTGAAGAAATAAATACATACATAAAATCTGTTGAAGCTATTTATAAAAACCTTTCAGAAACACAATTAAAGTCTGAAGGACTAATAAAACTAAAAGAATATGTTAATCATATTTACACAGATAATGGCTTTTCTGAATTAAAAACAGACATTCAAAATTTAAAAACTACAACATCAGACTTGAAGAGCATTACAGTTGGAATAAATCTTAATGAAAAATATGAAGCTCACGGAATAGGATTAATTTCCTTTAATAAAAAAAGTTTTACAAATTCATCTGCTCTGGGGAATTTTGTTTCAAAAGTTTCCGCAAAAGATTCCATAAGCGATACTACAGAATGGAATGAGAATTATAAATATCATCCTATTACAGTTCGTCCAGAATTGCTGGAAAAATTATCTTCAATTGCAAACATAAACGATCCTGCAGCAGAAAATTCAACTTACTATATGGACCGCATTGCCAACACACTTATAGGAAATATTGTTCATAAATTAAAAATGGTCCTAAAAAAATACGTCTTTCTTCCAATCACAGATATTACAGATTTAATTCCAGAATTTATTTTTTACATCCGATTTGCAGCATACATAAAAAAAATGGAAGATAAAGGATTCAAATTTTGTAAAGCAGAAATTTCGTCGGCAAATAGACCAGAAAATTACATGAATGCAAAAGGTATTTATAATTTTAAACTTCTTTCAGCTTTTTGTGATACTCAAGGTCCATCAGAAATTGTTCCTAATGATTTAGTTTTTGATTCAGATCATCTGGTTTATATTTTGACTGGCGCAAATAGAGGTGGAAAAACTACAATCACACAGGCAATCGGTCTTTTATTTGTACTGGCTCAAGCAGGAATTTTTGTTCCTGGTGAAAGTTTTGAATTTTCACCGGTAGATTCCATTTATACCCACTTTCCTGCTGACGAAGACAAAACAATGGACTTAGGTCGTCTTGGCGAGGAATGTAAAAGATTTAAAGAACTATATTCAAATTGTACAAAAACAAGTCTTCTTCTTTTGAATGAAACTTATTCTACAACATCTTTTGAAGAAGGCTATTACATTGCAAAAGATTCTGTAAAAGCGATTTTAACTAAAGGAATTCGTACAATTTACAATACCCACATGCACAAACTTGCATTCGATATTGAAGAAATAAATGCAGCCATTAAAAATAATAAAGCTGCATCACTGGTAGTAAAAACTCAACCAGATGGAAAACGCAGCTTTAAGGTAGAACTTGCTCCACCAGAAGGCAATTCTTTTGCAAAAGATATTGCTCAAAAATATGGTGTCACTTTTGAAATGTTGACTGAAAACTAGTTTTTCATTTCTGCCATGCAGGCTTTATAAAAATCTGGGAAAGTTTTTTCAACAGCAACTGGTTTACCCTTACTGTCTAGTAAACAGTTTGTTGTCTTTCCCTTAAAAACAAGTTCTCCATTTACGCGCATTTCGTAAACAAGAAAAAACTTGAATAATGTCATTTTTTCTATTGTTGTTGTTATTTCTATTTCATCTGGGAAAGTTGTTGTTTTTATATATTTCCCTTCAATTTCCATCACAGGAGAGCCTATACCAGCTTCTTCCATTTTATCATAACCCATTCCCATCTGATCCATCATATCAATACGAGCTTCTTCCATAAACCTAAAATAATTTGAATGGTGAGTTACACCCATTCTGTCTGTTTCATAATAATTTACTTTGTGAATATATGGTTTCATAATAAAAGCATTTTTGACATAAATTGATTTTTTGTCAATATAAATATAAAGGATATTTCTATGTAAAAAAAAGCCCCCGAATTTTGATTCGGGGGTATCAATCACTTTAAAAAAATAGTTAGTTTTCGCCAGTTGAAGTATCTGTATCATTTACAGAATCAGTATGTTCAGATTCAACTTTAGGCTGTTCTCTGGCATCTTCCTGCTGTGGAATATTTTTTAATTTTAAATCATAAGTCCAGTCATCGGCATCAAGATGTGCCAGCATCTTTTGACGTACAATATCAGAAATTTCATTAGATTTCTTTCCCTTAATTGCTTCATAAGGTAAAACTTCCACAATTTCAAAGTGAACTTTTGTTGTTTTTGGCCAGTTTGGACGAATTTTAGCTGAATTATGAACAACACCAATTACAATAGGACATTTTGCCCACAAAGCAGCCTTAAAACATCCGTGTCTAAAGCGTAAAAGAGTATCAGTTGTACGGTTTCTGGTTCCTTCAGGATAAACACCAATACAAGAATCTCCACTCTTTAGAATTTCGGAAGCTTTTATAAGTGTCATTCCGCCTTCTCTCGGGTTGTCACGGTTTATAGCCATATAACGACAACGACGCATATACTGGTTTCCAATTGGAATTTTAAAATTTTCTGGTTTAGAAATAAATGCCATTGGATAACGCCATAAAGCTGCAACCTGAATAAATGTATCAAAAACGGAACGATGATTTGAAACAAACAGGAATCTGCCTGCTTTTGGATCAGGAAGTTTTTCCATTCCAGTTACAACAACTCGTGCTCCACACCACCAGATGCTATTAGAAAGTAATGCTGCAAAAAGTTTTCCATAAAAAGGACTCTGTTTTTTGTATTCTTTATTTTTATTTACTGTCCAGGAAACAACAATTAACAGTATCCATAATAAAACATTAATTACAATAAACACAGTTATAAAAGCTCCAATAACAACTGGAACAATCATATACGGATAGTTTGCAATAAAATTCAATGCACCAGGCCAGAATGCAACCACCAAAAGAGAAATAAAAAAAGAAATCCAGAAAAATATTTTATTCATTGTCTATTGTCTCTCAATAAAATCTACTCTTCAACATCATAACAAGTAATATGAAGATCCTTTAATTGCTGTTCATCTACTGCACTTGGACATTCATCCATTGGAGAAGCCGCAAGATTGTTTTTAGGGAATGCAATTACTTCATGGATTGATTCTTCATGACGCATCAACATAATCAGGCGGTCCAATCCAGGGGCAATTCCTCCGTGTGGTGGTGCACCAAATTTGAATGCCTGAACTAAGAAACCAAATGCCTTCTGTGCCCGTTCTTCTGAGTATCCTACAATCTTGAAGATTCTCTGCTGTAAAGCAGGATCATTAATACGCATAGAACCAGAAGCTAATTCATAACCGTTCAAAACTAAGTCGTACAAATCACCTTTTACAGCACCTGGGTCACTTTCCAAAGTATCCCAATATTGTTTTTGAGGGAGAGTAAACATGTGGTGTTCTGTTTCCCAAGACTGAGTTTCTTCGTTGAATGCAAAATATGGGAAGTCAATAATCCATGCAAAGTGGAATTCATCTGAAGGGTTATAAAGGTTCAAATCTTTACCAAGCTGTTTACGAACAGCACCTAAAGCTGTACAAGCAAGCTGCCAGTTTTCATCGCTTACAAACAAAAGCAAGTCGTTTTTTTCTGCCCCTAGTTTTTCACAAACTTCAGCTTCTTTTCCAGCATAGAATTTTGAAATTCCACCTTCAAATACACCTTCAGCATTAATTTTCATCCATGCAAGACCTTTTGCCTTGTAAGTTTTTGCAACAGCTTCCAAAGCTTCTACCTGTTTACGGCTGTATTTATCTGCAACATTCTTTACAACAAGAGCTTTCAAACCAGAACGTTTGTGTCTTTGAATATCACGGCCAGCATTTGCAGCACCAGCTTTAAATGCATTAAAGTCTGCCAAATCTGCCATGAAAGTAGCATCCTGCATCTTCATATCAAAACGCAAATCCGGCTTATCAGAACCATAGAAATCAAAAGCATCTTCCCAGGAAATACGGTCAAACTTAGCTGGCAAATCATAATTCAATGTCTTTTTGAAGATGTACTGCATCATTCCTTCTGTTGTAGAAAGAACTTCTTCCCGGTTTGTAAATGACATTTCCATATCAATCTGAGTAAATTCAGGCTGACGGTCACCACGAGCATCTTCATCACGGTAACAGCGGGCAATCTGGAAATATTTATCAAATCCAGAAACCATTAAAAGCTGTTTGTAAAGCTGAGGACTCTGTGGAAGTGAATAGAATTTTCCTGGATGAACACGGCTAGGAACTAAGTAATCCCGGGCACCTTCTGGAGTAGATTTAATGAAAGTTGGAGTTTCAATTTCCAGGAAACCTTTAGAAGTCAAATATTCCCGAGTTGCAAAAGTAACCTGTGAACGAAGAATAATATTCTGCTGCATTGGATCACGGCGAAGGTCCAGATAGCGATATTTCAAACGTAAATCTTCGTTAGGAAGAACAATTGTTCCATCCTTCTGGCGAACTTCTTCAATAGAGAAAGGCAGTTCCTGAGAAGTTGTAAAGATTTCAATATCAGAAGCTTCAACTTCAATTTCACCAGTTGCCATATCTTTATTAATATCTTTGTCTGCACGAGCTGCAACAACACCTTCAACTGCAATACAATATTCTGATTTTAATGATGATGCGATTTTTTTAACTTCTTCAGATGCATTATCACCAACCATAACCTGTGTAATTCCATAACGATCACGAAGACGAATAAATACAAGACCGCCTAAATCGCGAGTACGGCTTACCCAACCATTTAATACTACTTTCTTGCCAACATCAGCTTTTGTAAGCTCACCGCAAGTTACTGTACGTTTTGTGTTTTCCATTACTAGTACCTTTTAAAAATGCGCAGATTTAGCGCAAAATATACCTAATATAATAATGATATGAACTTTTTTTTACAATTTCCATTCTAAAAAAAAGACCATTAATTCCCAAAAGAACTAATGGTCTTTCAAAATTTCATATAGATTAATTTTATATGTTTAAGAAGAACATTGAGAAGAACATAAATACATTAGCAGCTAACAGGAAAATGTTAGAAACAAAATGTAAATATCTGTGTTTCTGTAAACAATAGAAAATAATTCCTAAAACATAAAAACCAGCTGCTGTTGCCAGTAAAGAAAAACTTGTAGTTGGAAGCGCGTGGAACAAAGTCTTGCTTAATATTACTCCACTAAATCCTGCAAGAACATATAAAATAATATTAATTTTACTTATTCTTGAACTAAAGATTGAATAGAAAACAATTCCTAAAACTACAAGTAACCATACAATACCAAATAAAATCCATCCAGCTGCACCTTGAATCTTAGTAAGAGTATAAGTTGTATAAGCAAATCCTATTACAAGATAACTAAACGCATGAGACAGACGTTTAAAAACATCTTTTGCAACTATATTTGTAATTGCATGACTTAAAACAGAAAAAATGTACATCAGAACCATAGATGATCCAAATAATGAATACATTGTTACTGTTAGAGCTACATAATTAGTTAAATTTTTCACAGCTAAAGTATCTAGAATTGCTAAAGCTGCAATAAATAAAGCCGCACCAATTCCCTGAATAATACTGCTGCAGATTTCTTCACCAGTTGTAAACTGTCTGAAATTTTTATAAAGATCAATTTCTTTCTGTTCTCTTGCAATCTTCTTTTCAGCACGAATTCTAGCTTTTTCAGATTTTGCATATTCTGCAGAAGCATATTTTGCTTTTAAACGTTCTGGATCTTCTGAGTATTCAATGTGAATTTTTCTCAATTCTGCTTCATAATCAGCTTTTAACTGCTTAATGCGTGAAGCTTTTTTTTCTTTTAAACAACGTAAAGTTGATTTTCTTACAGCTTTTTCAGCTACTCCATCCTGATACTTAGACATTTTAGGCTTTTCTCCTTTTTTAATCTTTCACCGACATTATGACACTTTATGCTATTTTTGTCGACCATAAAGTTCATATAATAGAACTCCAGCAGCAACAGAAACATTCAAACTGTCAATTTTTCCACATGTAGGAATTGAAACAATTGTATCACACTGTTTTTCAAGAAGTTGGGCAATACCGGTTCCTTCACTTCCCATAATCAAAACTGATTTATTAGCAAAATTAATTTTTCCTAAAGTTTCTCCACCTGCATCAGCACCATAAACCCAATATCCAGCTTTTTTAAGCTGTTCAACAGCACGTACAAGATTATTTACAATAGCTACTGGAACCCATGCTGAAGCACCGGCACTAGTTCTTCCTATAACTTCATTTCCTTCAATATCTTTTGAACTGTTGTTTTCAGGAATAATAACAAGACTGGCTCCAAACTGGTCACAACTCCTTAAAATTGCGCCCACATTATGTGGATCCGTAACTCTATCCAATATCACAACTGTAGAAAATTTTTCATCTTCTTTTGAATTCTGTTCTTTTGCAATCCATTCATCAAAATTTATCAAGTTAGAAGAAGCTGCACTTGTATTTTCTATCTGCATTACAATTCCACGATGATCCTGTAATGTTTCATCCAGATTCTTTACCATTTCATCCAATCTGGAATTTTCTACGTTTAATACTTTTATTCCAGTTTTTTCAGCTTCTTCAATAATTTTTTTTACACGAGGACCTGCCTTGCTATAAAAAATTTTAATATTAGACTGATTTTTTCCTGTTCTTACTTTTTCTTCAATTGAATGAAAACCTGTTATAATTTTTGTCATATTTTATTCCTACAAAATCTAAAAAAAAAAGCAGTTTTACCAGAACCAATAATTTTCTGATTAAACCGCTTTTATAATTCCGAATTCCTAATTTTGCATTCCGAATTAAATGTTATCTTCCGCAGCACTGTTTATATTTTTTTCCAGAACCACATGGACAAGGATCGTTTCTTCCAATTTTTGCACCAACGCGTTTTACTGTAGTTGGAATAACATTTCCTGCAACATATTTCCAGTCATCATTAATTTTCTTAAATAAAGAAATTTCATGATGAATATCATGCATGTTGTGAAGAGTATAATCAGCTTCAAATTCAACAATAGCTTCGTCTTCCTTTTCGCCTTTTTCTGTACGAAGAATTTTCAGACCATTCCACTGAGACTGTTTTGACCAGTCTTCTGTAGCCTGACGGTCAACTTCAGCAATTCCTTCGCCTTCTTCACATGAATTAAGAATATAGTCAATTTCATGTTTTACATAAGATGAGTAACGTGCGCGCATACAAGCTTCTGCACTTGGAGCTTTAGTTGCTCCTTTAATAATTGGTTCGCAGCATTCGCTGTATTTTTTTCCTGAACCGCAAGGACATAAATCTTTTGTTTCGCTCATAGTTTTAATATATCAAATTCATTAATAGTCTACAAGTTTATTAATTTTTGTGATAAAACATTTTCTATGAACAATTCACTTATTACAATAAAAAATTGTCGAATAGAAAACAAAAAAAATTCAGTCTGTGTAAAAAATATTTCCTGGGAAATGAAAACCGGAGAAGCCTGGCTTGTTATCGGTCCAAACGGTGGTGGGAAAGCTGATTTTATGAATGCCCTTTCACAAAATCTAAGTTTTATTCCAAATAAACCAGAAACTTCAGATCAGGTTCCAATGTATTCTTCCCTTTTTGAAGACAGCACAGAAATCGTCTCTCTTGAACGTGCAGCATCTTTAATTGAAGAAGAACGAAATAATGATGAAAGTGAATATATTGAAGGTGGTGTTGATATTGGTCGCACAGGAAGAATCTTCATTGCCGAAAGTATCTGTGGACCAGTCAAAAAGGGACAGACTCCTCCTGATATTGTTCAAAAAATTGAAACTTATCCAGCTGTAAAACTTTGTGGAGTAGAATCTATCCTTGACCGCGGAATAAAGTATATGTCTACTGGTGAAATCCGCAGAACTTTACTTGCCCGCGCTCTTATATCCGGAAAAAAACTTTTACTTTTAAGTGATCCTTTTGCCGGATTAGATCAGCAAAGCCGAAAAATTCTTATAGAATTCTTTGATACAATTGTTAAAAATCAACTTAAAAAAGATTTTTCATCAGATTATCCTCGAATCATTCTTGGAATGGAACGTTACCATGAAATTCCTGATTCAATTACCAATGTCATTGAATTTACAAATAAAGAAGTTTCTTTCTGTGGAACTAAATCTGATTATGAAAAGTTGATTGAAAAAAGAAAATCTTCTTCCGAAAAATCAAAACATGAAGAA
This sequence comes from Spirochaetia bacterium, assembly GCA_022768685.1. GTDB lineage: Bacteria > Spirochaetota > Spirochaetia > Treponematales > Treponemataceae > Treponema_D. The sequence continues at coordinate 4,844 of JALEPQ010000070.1, read as the reverse complement.
ATTGCTCAATTTACTTCGGAATTAGAATCAACCTTTGCTGAAACTAAAGTTCTTCACAATGAATCTTACTCAGAAGAAAAAGAAATTCTTTGTCAGATGAACAATGTAAACGTTGGATGGGGTGATCACCAGGTTTTAAGAAATTTTAACTGGATACTTCGTAAAAATGAACATTGGATAATACAGGGACCAAATGGTTCAGGAAAAACAACTTTCCTTGAATTAATCACAGGAGATAATAAACAGGTTTACTGCAATGACATCCATATTTTTGGAATTAAACGTGGTTCCGGAGAATCCATTTGGGATATAAAAAAAGAACTGGGAATTGTTTCTTACAGACTTCATGTAGAATATAGAATGCTGGGAGGAACTCCTTTACAAAATGTAATTATTTCAGGTTTTAAAGATTCAATTGGCTTATATGAAACTCCAACAGATGTAGAATTAGCTGCTGCAAAAAAATGGCTCTCTTTAGGTGGATTTGCCGGCCGTGAAACAGAAGCTTTTGGAAATCTCAGTTACGGTGAACAACGTGCCATTTTAATTTTACGGTCTGCAGTAAAATGCCCAAAAATTCTTATCTTAGATGAACCATGCCATGGATTGGATGAATCTTACCGCGAAAAAATTCTAAATCTTATGAATCTTATTGGCAAGCAAGGAACTTCAACCATGCTGCATGTAACTCATGATCCAACAGAAATACTTGAATGTGAAAAACACGTGCTTGAACTACATCCAGCAGAAGATCCTATGTATAAAATAATCATAAAAGAATAATTATAATTTGTTATTCTTCTTTTTTTACGCAAAATATTGCCGATAAATTTTGTATGAAGAAATTTACCGGCATTTTTATTTTTACTCTCATTCTTTGTATTTCTTGTACTTCTACTCCAAAAAAAACAAAAAAACAGAAGAATTCTCCGTCCATGGCTGAGTCTCCAATTGTAAGTTTAGAAAATTCAGTAGAAGATGATTCTTTATTAAATCCAGAAAATATTGAACCACCAGTTCCACAACCTAAATATACACTTAAAACTCCTGAAGGAAATCCTGTTCGATTTTCAGAAAGCTGGAGTTACGTCATGAAAAATCGGGAAGATGAATATGATAAATCTATTCCTGTTACAGATGTCTGTTATTTTTCTGCTGAAATAAATTCCTATGGTGAATTATCTGGCGTACCAAAGCGTTCTCACCTTGATGTAGGAAACGCAAGATGTCATCTTGTAATAATTTGTGACAGCCGTTCACTTTCACATTTTATTATTAACCCTAAATATGATTGTCGTAAAAAATTATTAAATGATATTGTAAAAGCCGCAGCCCCTTATGATGGAGTACAACTTGATCTGGAATTAATTCCTTCACGAGACAGAAAACACTACATTACTTTTATTGCAGATTTAAGATACAAGCTAAAAGGAAAAATGCTTTCTGTCGCTGTTCCTGCAAGAGTTAAAAGACTTTCAGAAGATGTATACCCATATTCAGATATTGCCCTTTACTGTGACCGTGTATTTGTAATGGCTTATGATGAACATTGGAGCACAAGCAAGCCAGGTCCCGTAGCCTCCGAAGACTGGTGCAGAAAAGTTATGGAATATGCCGTAAAAGAAATTCCTGCAAAAAAACTTATTATGGGAATTCCATTTTATGGCCGTTCATGGGCAGATGAAACTACTGCAGGAGCCTGGTACTTCAGTGGCGCCAATAGAATTATGACTGAGCACAATGTAGAAGAAATAAGCTATGAAAACAACATTCCAAAATTTCAGTTCAAAACAGAAGTAAACGTTACCGGATATTTTAATGATGCCTATTCCTGTGTAAATTTATGCCGCATGTATAAGGAAGGTGGTGTCAAAAAAATAGGATTCTGGAGAATCGGACAGGAAGATCCAGATTTCTGGAAGTGGATTATTATTGATTGATTTCTATTAGATAATTGAGAAAGACTTATTTTTTCGGTAAAATACATTCAATTTAATTAATAAATATATGTTGGTTATAAAAATCCGACCATCATTTAGGAGATAAACAATGATTTTTTCACCTGTTGAAATTCAAGAAACAGTAAACATGTTTATGCGTCAAAAGCTTGATATTCGTTGTATTACAATGGGTATTTCACTTTTAGATTGCGCTGATGAAGATAGCAAAAAAGCTTGTGATAAAATTTATGATAAAATCATGAACAAAGCTGGCAATCTTGTAAAAGTTGGTCAGGATATTGAAAAAGAATTTGGAGTTCCTATCATCAACAAACGTATTTCTGTAACTCCAATCTCCTTAGTTGCAGGTGCTAGCAAAGCCACTTCTTATGTTGAATACTGTAAAACTCTGGATAAATGTGCAAAAGAATTAGGAGTAAACTTCATTGGAGGTTTCAGTGCTCTTGTTCAAAAAGGAATTACTCCTGCAGACAGAATTCTTATCAACTCCATTCCAGAAGCTTTAGCCACAACTGATTTTGTATGTTCTTCAGTAAATGTAGGTTCTACAAAAAGTGGTATCAATATGGATGCCGTTAAACTTATGGGTGAAACAATCAAAAAAACAGCTGAATCTTCTAAGGATTGTGAAGTTAACGGTTGTTCTAAACTTGTAGTATTCTGTAATGCTCCAGAAGATAACCCATTCATGGCAGGTGCTTTCCATGGACCGGGAGAAGGAGATGCAGTAATTAATGTTGGCGTTTCAGGCCCTGGTGTAATTTTAGCCGCTGCAAAAGAATATAAAGGACAACCTATAAATGTTTTAGCTGACGGCATCAAAAAAATGGCATTTAAGATTACTCGAATGGGACAGTTAGTTGGATCAGAAGCTGCTAAACGCCTTGGAGTAGACTTTGGTATCCTTGACCTTTCTCTTGCTCCAACACCAGCAGTAGGCGATTCTGTTGCCCGCATTCTTGAAGAAATCGGTCTTGAAGGTTGTGGAGCTCCAGGAACAACAGCTGCCCTTGCCATGCTTACAGATATGGTTAAAAAAGGTGGTGTTATGGCATCTACAAATGTGGGAGGCCTTTCAGGTGCATTCATTCCAGTTTCTGAAGATGAAGGAATGATTGAAGCAGTAAAAACAGGTTCAATTTGCCTTGAAAAACTTGAGGCCATGACAACAGTATGTTCAGTAGGACTAGATATGATTGCAATTCCTGGAGATACATCTGCTACAACAATCTCAGGAATTATGGCTGACGAATTTGCAATTGGTATGGTAAACAACAAAACAACAGCTGTCCGCTTAATTCCTGCACCAGGTAAAAAAGCTGGAGAATGGGTTGAATTCGGAGGATTACTTGGTGGATGTCCAGTTCTCCCGGTAAGCAAGTTTGGATGTGCAGACTTTATTAATCGTGGCGGAAGAATTCCTGCTCCTATCCACAGTTTCCGTAACTAAAAATATCATCAAATTCTAAACTAAGAATTTACAATGTGACTCAAGTCCTCTTAAGATAGAGTCTTTAAAACAAAGAAAAGTCTGATAAACAAATATCAGACTTTTCTTTTTTAACTATATTGTTTAATAAAACTATTTCTGCACAGACTCACTGCCAGTGTTCTTGCTGAATGCAGAACTAAAATATGCAAGGGCAATACCAGCTGCAAGACAAATTACACTACCAATGCCCATTCCAATCCCTGTAATACATTTAAATCCAGGAAAAATATTTATAATAGAGCCCACAATTAATCCCAGAATTACTGCATAAGTTTGATTTGTAAATTTATTTAATAATTTTTTTATCAACCACGCTCCACCAAATAATCCAATAACAATTCCAATACCTGTAGGCACAAGCAAAAGAATAGAATGAACAATAGTTTCTGAGTCAGTTAATCCTGAAATTGCGGCAATAACAATTGGATAAACTCCCATAATCAGCATTAAAAGGGAACCAGAAACACCTGGAATAATCATAGCCACCGCACTTACAATTCCTGCAGCCAGAAATTTTACTGCAAGTTCAAAAGTAAGGACAGGCAATTCACTGACAGTAACATTTGTATTCACATTATTTTGCGCAATAAAAATACCAAAGATAACAGCAAAACCTATCAAGATAAAACTTACAGAAATAATGATTGAAAGCACACTTTTTTTAGAATCATTTTTTTTACAAAAAACATATTTCCCCATTAAAGGAATACTTCCAACAATCAAACCTGTAAAAAAGAAATTTGTCTGAACAGGAAATCTAGAATACAAAAAAGTAATAGCTTTACTAAAAATCAAAACGCCCACAACAATTCCCAGCAAAATTGGAACCACAAAACGCCAGTTTTTTATTGTTTTTTTAATATTTACACTCATAATACTTAAAAATTCATCATAAATATTAAAAATAACTACTAAAGTTCCGCCAGAAACACCAGGAATTACATTGCACATCCCTACAATAATTCCCTGTAAAAAAGTAATCAACATTCTCATAATTTGACTATATAGTAATTACAAACCCCTTTCAATTATTTCTGAGATTTTTTTATTCTCAGGCCAGTCAAAATACCAAGTCGCATTTCACAGCTCGCAAAAGCTCGGTGCTTACGCAGCCAGCTGCTACCCAGTTTTATAAAAAACTGGCGCACTCTGCTTCGCAGCCTGTTCAATTCTCCGGCCATATTTTTTTTCAAAAAAGAATTTTTTTTACTAATATGTTATCATCATTATATGATTTTCAAGAAAGCTGAATTCTCCCAATACAATATTCTAAAAGATTTTTTAATCAATTATGAATCTCAATGCGTTCAACTTTCATCATACCTTAGAAAAAACGATCCAAACATTTTCTATTTTTCAGAAAAATCTCAGATTCAAACAAAAGAAGATAT
>JALEPQ010000034.1 GCA_022768685.1 Spirochaetia bacterium | reverse complement strand
TAAATGCAGCATGATTTTGAATTGGATGAGATTCGCAAGATTCAAAATCCGGCAGTTTAAGAATAAAGCCAATTTACCTTGATGGAGAAATGGAACGCTTGAATTTCAAACTGTCAGGTGTTATGCAATCCTCAAAATATTGCAAAGGGAAATAAATTATCAAAATAGTACCACAATCTTTAAATATTTGTAAAATTGTGGTACTATTTTGATTATGAAAATAAAAAGAGACTTTTATCTTAATAAAATTCGTCCATATTATGAACTCGACCTTATTAAAGTTTTGACAGGAGTTAGACGTTCTGGAAAGTCGATTCTGTTGTCACAAATTCGTGATGAATTCATTGCAAGCGGCACTGATTTAAATCACATAATCGAAATCAATTTTGAGGATTTATCTTTTGAAAGCATAAAAAACTATAAACAGCTCAATAATTACATTCTCAAAAAAATCAAGGACGATGAAAAGTATTATATTTTCCTTGATGAAATACAGCACGTGAAAAACTTTGAGAAAGTTCTTTCTTCGCTTCGAGCTACACAAAAATGCTCAATATTCATAACAGGGAGTAACTCAAAGCTACTTTCTGGAAAAATGGCATCTTTACTTGTCGGACGATGTATTGAATTTCGAATTCTTCCGTTCAGTTTCAAAGAAGCCTTTGATTATCTAACTCTACTTGAAAAGAAACCAAATCCAGATTCCTTAATTATTGATTATGTTTCATGGGGCGGTTTTCCTCTACGATTCTCATTTGAAAATGAAAATGATGTAAAGAACTATCTAGAACAGACCTATAACGGAATTATTGATAAAGATATTGTCACCGAAAAATCAAAAATCAACAGAGAAAAATTCTTGAAATTTTCATCATACATAATGGCGAATGCCGGAAAAGATTTCTCCGGAAAGAACATCACGAATTACTTTAAAAATGAAAATAATGAAGATTTCGAGAAAAAAATGATTTACAGATATCTGGACAAAATGGAAAAAGCCTGTCTTATCAGTCGTGTAAAAAGATTTAATATAGTTGGCAAAAAATCTCTTACTTACATAGAAAAACAATATGCTGTTGATTCCGGATTTAGAATGATAAATACAAATCTCGTCAATTTTGAAGATACATTCTTTTTAGAAAATGTAATCTATAATGAACTCATTCTGCGTGGATATGAAGTTTTCACTGGGAAAACCTATAAGAGCGAAATCGACTTTGTGGCTATCGATGGCAAGAAAAAATGTTTTATACAGGTTGCTTATTATCTGCAAGGAAAAGAAACAATCGAAAGAGAGTTTGGAGCTTTTAACGCTATAAGTGATTCTTCACCAAAATATGTACTGTCGCTTGACAGATTCGATTATTCAAGAGACGGTATCGGGCATTTGAACATTGTAGATTTCTTACTAGGGAAGAAAGATATTGCTTTGATTTGATGAAAAGAGTTCTTTTATTTTTATGACAAGTTCCTCCATAATAAGAACTTTTTCCATAAATTGCTCCTATTCCCAGCCAGAACCTGGACCACCATTTGACTTGTGTATTTCAAGGATTTTGTCAGCAATTTCTTTAGTACAAACAAAATAAAAGAAAGTATTATCTTCTACATCAAGTAGAATACGGTCAGGACTTATTGTATAGTCAGAACAAAAAACACATTTTCCATCTGTAGGTCGTCTGTAAAGATAATAAACATGTCTATAAAACTCTTCAGGTACATCTTCAATTGAATTAATTTCATTAGGACCGCTATAATAAGCTTCTGCTTTTTTCTTTATCAACATATTTTTATTATCATTATTATTCTGTTCAATTTGAGAAATCACAACCACAATTCTTACATATTTTTGATATCGGAGAAAACATTCCATCGTTATTTCCACTGAAAATTGTTGTCCAATTATTTAAAGGTTTATTACATTTCGGACATCGAATAGAATGCAATAAAATTGAACGAATCAATCCGAGTACCATTGATATGATAAATCCTATAATAGTATGAATATAAATACTTAATATAAAAAAATGGTCATAATAAAAATTAAGGAAACAATTGATACTATTTTATATTTTTGCCAAATTGAAAATTTCACTTTTGCCCCCATAGTGATTAATGATGCTCATAATATTTATTCATTAAGTTCTCTCGTTGTTCGGGAGTATCAAAAGGAATAACAGCTCCATGTTGCTTAGATAGATTGAATCCAGCATCTAATCCATAGGACACTCCAAATGATCCTGTTATTTTACCATTTTCGGAAAATCCTATGTTTCCTCCATAACTTCCAGCTCCGATAGATAAAGTAGCAGAATTTGAATCTTCAAAATCACCATTTGTATATCCCCCAAACAATGATACCCCAGCACTAACACCTGCTGCAAAACCACCAGATAAAAATAAGCCTGACTTTGCAGAATCCTCCAAATCAAATACAAATCCAATTGAAGCATCAAATCCGACAATACCAACAAAATTTAAATTTACTCCAATCATAATATCACCAGAAGTTGTTCGAGATGATGATTCGCTTTTATTGTGTGAAAATGAACTAAAGTCTAATGTGTTTCCTGTAATGATTAAGTCCGGATTATCAATTTTGTTTGCTTTAGCGACATCTTTATAATCAATATTTGTACCATTTTTCTTATTATAATTTTCAGTTATTTTAGAAAGAGTATCATTTTTTGTTATTGAGCAACTTTTTCCGTCTTCATCCCAGACTTCCCTTCCATCCGGATCCACATACCTCACCGGATTATTCCCTGCATAATGATACAAATTAAAATTGATGTGACTATCAAGTTACTAAATTACAATTTTACTTCTTCACTATCTAGGTAACATGTATCAGAACCAATATCTATTTTGTTATTCCAAACAATATTGCTGTCAACATCAGGATCTTT
>JALEPQ010000030.1 GCA_022768685.1 Spirochaetia bacterium | reverse complement strand
TAAAAAAATGAAAAACGGCAAGGATTTCAGAAAAATAAACAATGGTCTGTATGGTGCAATAAATTTTAATAATATGATTCCTGTTTTGGATTCTGCATTGCTTGAAATTGATATTGCCAATATAGCTGATGTAAAATACCGCCGTCTTCTTCAAAATCAGTATAATTTTATTAAAGCCGATGAAAAAGGAATTTTGAAAACTGCCGAATATTTACGAAAACTTATTTTTGAAGACGAAAAAAATCTTTCAGAGTATGATAAAATTGTAAAACAACGATGTTGTAACTTGGTTCTACTTGAAGAAAAATATATCGAGTGGAAGTAATATCGCCTAACACATATAAGGCCCCAGCTTGAATAGCAGCGTTGAAGTTCATAATAAATATTTATTTATTTTAAGTTTAACTTTGCCCGAGAATTGAACAGCGCCATAGCGGCAACCGCAGCGTTAGCGAGGATGCTGACCGTTAGGGAACTGTGAAATGCGAGTTGGTGTGTTGTCTGGCACCTTTATTTAAAAACAAAGTAACTTTAGTGATTTATATTTAATTTAATTTTCATTATAATTTTGCTATGCTTTTTATTTTTGACATGGGTGGAGTTGTAACTACCACTTGTAAATTAGACAGAGTTTATAAGAAGTTGAATGTTTCAGAACAGCAGTTTAAGGAAATTTGTACTGTTTCTGATGATGAAGGAAATACACTTCAACTTTTAGATCAGATGGAAATTGGTGCACTTTCCGTTGATGAATTCTGGTATTTATATAATAAACAGATTTCTGATAATCCTAATCTTCCTCAGGTTCATAATGATTTATTCAGAATGTATTTTCATCCTCAGATTCACTCTAAGACTGTAGAAATTATTCAGAAATTAAAGGCTGCAGGGCACAGGGTTGTTTGTGGTACTAATACTATGCAGAGTCATTGGGAAAATCATCTTGAAAGAGGGGATTATGCTTATTTTGATCAGACTTATGCTTCTAACAAAATTGGTGTTGCTAAACCTGATGAGGATTTTTTTAGGGTGATTCTGGATGCAGAGGAATGCAAGCCTTGTAATGCTTTTTTTACTGATGATAAAGAAAAGAACTGTGTTGCAGCTCAAAAGGTTGGTATAAATGCTCATCATTTTACAAGTTCAGATGATTTATACGAAGCCTGGAAAAAATATTTCTAATTTTTTTATATAATAATAGAGCCATAATGAACTGGCCAGGTAATGTTTACCAATAAGAGGTTATGATGATTTGTCGTGTTTTTTTAAAATCTAAAGAAGAAAAAGAATTACTCCAGGGATATCCATGGGTTTTTGATAATGAAATTTCTCATCTTAAATATAGAGCTGATGAAAAATCTGAATGGAAAAATGAAGAACTTGCAGCTTGTTCTGTAGAGGATGGTAGTCCTGTTGAAGTTTATACTAAGGCTGGTGGTTTTTTAGGAACTGGTATTTTTAATAAAAAATCAAAGATTACTGTACGTTTGATTGGAAGTGACCATGCTGATAAAATTTATGAAGATATTGGTAAATATTGGGAAGATAAAATTGCTTCTGCCTATAATATCCGTCAGCTTTATTATACTTTTGAAGATTCATATCGCTTGATTTTTGGTGAAGCTGACTTTGTTCCTGGTTTTATTTGTGAACGGTTCTGCTCAGTTGAAGGAAAAGTTTTTCTTGTAGTTCAATTTCTTTCTATGAGTTGTGAAGTTTTTAGAAAGGAAATTCTTGATGCACTTAAAAAGATTTGTTCTCCTGACGGTATTTTTGAACGTTCTGATGCATCTGTTCGAGATAAGGAAGGGCTTCCTCAGATTTCAGGCTGGCTTGATGGAAAATCTTTTGATACTCAGATTACAATTCTTGAAAATGGAATCAAACTTGGTGTTGATATTGCTAACGGTCAGAAAACCGGATATTTTCTTGATCAGAAATTTAACAGAGCTGCTATAGGAAGATTCTGTAAAGGTAAAAAGGTTCTTGATACATTTACACATACTGGTGCTTTTGGTCTTAATGCTTTTATGGCTGGTGCAAAGGATGTTACTTCTGTAGATATTTCTCCTGAAGCTGTAGAAATGGTAAATCACAATATAAAAATTAATAACGCTGGAAAAGTAATGAAAGGTGTTTGTGCAGATGTTTTTGATTTACTAAAAAAGTATGAATCTGAGAATGAAAAATTTGATGTAATTATTCTTGATCCTCCTGCATTTACTAAATCTGCTAAAAATATTGAAAAAGCCTACGGTGGATATAAAGAAATTAATTTGAGAGCAATGCGTCTTTTGAATGAAGGGGGAATTTTAATTACCTGTTCCTGTTCATATTTCTTTGACTCAAATACTTTTTACGACATGATTATGCATGCTGCAATGGATAGTCATAAACGAGTTCAGATTCTTGAAAAACGTGGTGCTGGTCCTGATCATACAGTATTGCTGGGGTATCCAAAATCTGAATATCTTAAATGTGCTGTCTGTGTTGTAAAATAATAAAACAGGAAATTTTACTATAGGTTTATTATGAAAAATTATAATTGTATTGTAGTTCTGGGACCTACAGCTGTGGGAAAAACTTCCATTGGTGTAAAAATTGCTCACTTTTTTAATGGGGAAGTTATTTCTGCAGATTCGCGACAGACTTACAATAAACTGGATATTGGTTCTGGTAAAGATTTAAATGAATATGTAGTGGATGGAGAACCTGTTCCTTACCATCTTATAAATGTATGTTCACTTCCTGATGAATATAATGTTTTTAATTATCAGACTGATTTTTATAAAGCATTTAATGATATTTTGTCTCGTGGCAAGTTGCCTGTAATTGTTGGTGGAACAGGCTTATATCTTGATTCTGTTATTTCTAATTATGAACTTTTACCTGTTGAAGAAAACAAAAAATTAAGGGAAGAACTGGAGCCAAAATCATGTGAGGAACTTACTAAAATCCTCCTTGAATTAAAACCTGATTATCATTCTAAAAATGATTTTTTTGAAAAAGACAGGCTCATAAAAGCAATTGAAATAGAAACTGCAAAAACAGGTGAAGAAGGGGAACGGTTGCGAAAATTGATTGCTGATCGTCCTGAAGTAAAACCTTTAATAATTGGTACAACTTTACCTCGTCCACAGATGTGGGAAAATATTTCAATTCGCTTAAAAGAAAGACTTGATGAAGGAATGATAGAAGAAGTAAAAGAAATTCATGATTCAGGCATTTCTTATGAAAGACTTGAAAAACTTGGGCTTGAATACAGATATTGTTCTTTGTTTCTTGAAGGAAAACTGAAAGATAAAGATGAATTGTATGAACAGCTTTTTGTTGCTATAAGGCAGTTTGCAAAACGTCAGGAAACCTGGTTTAGAATGATGGAAAAGAAAGGTGTAAAAATCAACTGGTTAAAACCTGCTTCAAAAGAAGAGCGTATTAAAGAAGCTGTAGAATTAATAAAGAACAGTTAGGTCAAAGCTCCTAGAATTTTTCAGTTCAATTTGTAATCACAGATTTTTTCTAAGAACTTTAACTGCGAACCATTGATTTTTTCAGGCTGTAATTGCAACTGGTTCTTTTATTTCTGTTAAATAGCCAGTGCGGATACAGCTGTCAAAAAGTTCACGGCTGATATAATCAGTTTTTACATCCTGATAACCGTCTAAATCTCTTACAATTCTTACAACAAATCCGTCGTCCATTTCACGTATGATAGTCATATAATCTGTGTTTTTTCCAATACTTTTAAGTGTGTAACTTTTCATTTTTCTTACTCCCTGTTTTTTTATTAAAAAATGATTATTATGTACAATTTACAAGCACTATATCTTTTATATCGGTTATACTTAAAAAAATGTTAGAAAAAAATTCAAAAATTTTTTATGATTCTCATTTTCATTATTCAGACTGTCTGGAAAAGGGATGTTTTAATCCTCCTTCCTCCTGGAAAGGCTGTTCTTGTGCTCACTCTATAGAAGAATGGAATATTCAATGTGGACAACATTTTTTACATTCTTTTGGAATTCATCCTCAATTTATAGCTGATAATGATTTTTTGCTTGAAAAGTATTTTTTGTTTCAGCAAAACTTACTTGAAGAAAACAAACTTGATGCCATTGGTGAAACCGGGTTTGATTTTTTTAACGAAAATTTTAAGAGATATTCAGTAAAACAAGAAAAATATTTTGTTTTGCAGTTAGAAGCGGCTATAAAATTTAATAAACCTTTAATAATCCACTGCAGAAAAGCCAACGAAAAACTTTTTTATTATTCTAAACTGTTAAAACAAGTTCCGGCAGTTCTTTTTCATTCTTTTATGGGAACTTCCATAGAAGCAAAAAGTCTTTTGAATAAAGGGATTAATGGATTTTTCAGCTTTGGAAAGCAGATTATGAACAATAACAAAAAGGTTATAGACTGTGTAAAAAATATTCCTTCAGAATCTCTTTTGCTGGAAACAGATGCACCATTTCAGTTTTTAAAGAATGAAAGTATGACTTCAGTTGCAGATATAGAAAAAGTTTATGAGAGTGTAAGCCAGTTAAAACAGATGGATCTGGAATCTTTATTTTATTTACTGGAAAATAATTTTTACAGTTTATTTGTGTACCCTAAAAAGCAATAATTTGTTATATTAAATATATGGCTAATAAAAAAAATTCTAATGTTGATAAAAATCTAATCAAAAAATTTACTGTTCTTAATTTTATTCAGTTGGGAAGTTCCCTGCTGTTTTCCCTTTTAATGCTTAGTTTTCATGCAGATATTTCTCTGCTGGCTTTTCCAATTGCAGCTCTTTATACAGCCTGCATTATTTATTTTGCTTATTTTAAATTTATTAAAGCTGGAGATGGAAATAAATCTACTTGTGTATTAAAGCTTATACAGTATCTTCCTTTTGTGCTTTTGCTCACATTTATTCTAAGACGCTCTGGAAAAAGTGATACTCCATACTGGGTTGATGTTGTTTCTGTAATTTTATGGTTTGTAATTTTCTTTGTTTCTTTGTTTTCAGCTGGAATGATGAATGATAAGAAAATTGGGGTTTTAACAGCTGCTTTTGCTGTTCCTAAAAAAAAATATAATAAACCTGAAGGTGGACTTAGAGTTTTGTATGAAATTGTAGATTGGATTGATGCAATTATTCAGGCAGTTTTTCTTGTTCTTACAGTTCAGATTTTTGTTATCCAGTTTTATAAAATTCCATCAGAATCAATGGTACCAACTTTCCTTATAAAAGATAAAGTTCTTGTTACAAAAGTTGATTGTGGACCAAAGTTTCCATTAACTGATGTAGGGCTTCCAACATTCAGAACCTACAAACGTGGTGATACTGTTGTTTTAAGAAATCCTCATTACTCTATGGATAGAAAATCTGAAGTAAAGACTGTTGTTTCTCAGCTTGTTTCTATGCTGACTTTTATGACTGTAAATTTAAATACAGATGAAAACGGTGAACAAAAAGCAGATCCACTTGTAAAGCGAATTGCCGGTGTTCCAGGAGACCAGCTGGTAATGCAGGATGGAGTTTTATATTCAAGAAATTCAAAAAATCAATCTTTCCAGCCTGTTGTTATGGATGCTAAATATGCAAACTGGGATTTAACAAAATGTAAACCAGAAGTAAGGAATCACATTCAGACTTTTCCACTGGCAACTTCTGGACGTACAAAAGATGAGATTAAAAAATCTGCTGCAGAAAATTATAACCTTATGCTGGATCTTGAAGAAGAAAGAAGAAAATTTGATTTAACAGTGGCAGAATTTCAGGCAAAAGAACTTGTTAATAAGGTAAAAAAACTTTCTTCTGGAACAAAAAAGGATGGAAATTTTGTACCTGGAAAAATGGATATAACTTCTTTGTTTACTAATTCATCAGGTATTTCTAAAGATATTCTTTATAAAAATGGCGGAACTGAATGGTTTGAAAAATTTATGACAGCCTGGATTCCTTCTAAAAATGAAAACCGGGATATGTATTCTGAAGCGAATTATAAATTAAATGTAATGACCAAAATTTGCTTTGGAAATATTGTTCTTCGCCGCATGGAATATGACTCAAGAGGTGAGTTTAGTGCTAATCTTCAAAATGATGAACTTTTTATGGAGCAGATTACAAAAGCAGATCTTTTGATCTGGTATATTCAACATATGCTTGATGAAAGAAATATGCCTGTTTTCCCTCCAGATGATGAAAATGGAAATGCTCAGTATATTCCATCTGACTGTTATTTTATGATGGGTGATAATAGATTTAACTCTCTTGATTTACGTCATTCTTCTGATTTTAAATCAAAGGCTTTAGCAGCAAAGGATTCTATGTCTGTAGAGTATGATTCTAATATGGCTCCTCAGTATGTTAATAAAAAGTTGATTATTGGAAAACCAGCTTTCCGTTTCTTGCCAACAAACAGAATCGGAAGAGTAAGATAATTTCTTTATAAAAACCGAAAAAACTACACCTTTCTGAAATCACACTATCTTTAATTCTCCCCACTTCTAAGTAGAATTATCATTGAGATTATAAACTTGGAGGTTAACCTGGAATTGACTCCAGGTAACAGGGGGATAAAATGAAAAAATTTCTTTTATTTTGTTTAGGCGCTGTTTCACTTTTAGGCTTTACTTCTTGTTTGACAGTAAATGCTAAAAAAGTTGTTGAAGCACCATATATGCCTGAACCAGTCCAGAAAGTTCAGACTGCAGTAGAAGTAGAAAGTGAATTCTTAATTCACTTTTCTAAAACTGACAAGCCTGTAATTGATGGAAATTTTGATGAATGGGCAAATTTAGATGGTATTCATGTACGCCGCATGGTTTACGGAGGAACTTTTAATCCTGAAAATGCAGACGGATTATTTGTATACCGTTCTGATGGTGAATATTTGTATCTTTATGCAGATATTACTGATGATGATGCACGTACAAACAACTATGAGATTTCTCAGGCATGGCGTGGAGATTCAATCGAATTTTTCTTTGGTACAGATCTTTCTGCACACAAATTCTATAAACCAACTGATGTTCGTGTTCGAATTGCTTCAAACAGCAAAGAGGACATTTTTGATGTAAAAGTTGGTATTAACGATGTATTAACAAATAATCAGGACATTAAAGTAGCTTATGTATTTACAGATACAGGTTACAAGATTGAAGCAGCTCTTCCTTTCTCTGCAATTGGCGGTAAAGCTATTAAAGCTAAAGATAGAGTTCGTGGTGACTTCCAGATTAATGATGCTGATGGTGGAAAAGAACGTATTGGTTTGATTCACTGGAACAGTAAGGCAGATAATACTTACCTTGATGCATCATCTTGGGGCAACGGTAGAGTTGTTCCATTGAAATAACAAGGAGAATCGGATATGAAAAAGATACTTGCTGCTATTTTAGGACTTATGCTTGTTTCAGCTTCTGCTTTTGCACAGAAAGTTAGCGTTGTAAAAGACGAAAAAGGCTGGAGAATTATGGACCGCGGTCAGAATGTAGAAATTAAGGGTGTTGTATGGGCTTTTACTCCAATTGGAGAAACTCACACATTCAGTCTTTTTGACCAGAGTGACGAATATATTAAAGCTATGATTGATACTGATATGCCTATGCTTAAAGCTATGGGTGTAAACACAATCAGATGTTTTACAATGATTCCTCCAAAATGGGTTGAATATATTTATTCAAAATATGGAATCTACTCAATTATCAATGATACTTTAGGACGTTACGGTATATCTGTAAACGGAACCTGGTATGGTGTAACTGATTATTCAGATTATTACACTCGTGAAACATTAATTGCTCAGGCTAAACGTACTGCAGAAACTTACAAAGATACAAAGGGTGTTTTGATGTATCTCTTTGGTAATGAAAGTAACTATGGTCTTGTCTGGTCTTCTAATGAAATTGAAAACCTTCCTACAGGTGAACAGGATAATGTTAAAGCTGGATATCTTTATGATTTACTTGAAAAAGCAATGGCTGCTTGTAAAGAAATAGACCCTTACAGACCAGTAGGTATTGTAAACGGTGATACTCAGTATTTAAGTCTTATTAAAGAACTTTGTCCTTCTCTGGATATTCTTGGTGTAAACGCTTATCGCGGATACAGATTCTATGATTCATTCTACGAAAACGTAGCTGAAATTCTTGATAAACCAATTGTATTTACAGAAGCAGGTGCTGATGCATTCAATGATATTCTTATGCAGGAAGATCAGACTGCACAGATGACTTATCTTGAATCTCAGTGGCAGGAAATTTACGAACAGGCTTACGGAAAAGGAAAATGCCAGAATGTAGTTGGTGGATTTGTATTTGAATGGATTGATGAATGGTGGAAACGCTATCAGAATAAAAATCTTGATCAGCATGATGGAGCTTCCTGGTCTAACTCAGGTTACGATATTGACTATGCAGACGGTGTAAATAACATGTCTGAGGAATGGTTTGGTATTTGTGCTCAGAGTACACTTAAGAAAAATGGAATCCACGTAAGAATTCCTCGTGCTTCTTACTACATGCTTCAGGATGTATGGAAGCTTTCTCTTTATGATTCTTCAAAAGAAGCTGTAGCTGTTAAGTTTGGTACATTAAAAGATTCATTATACATTGCTAAAGGTAATGAAAAGTCTATTAAACAGACTTTAAGCGAAAGAGATGTTGTTAAGATTTCTCAGGCTAATGTTTCAGTTGTAGCTACAACTCCAGTTTCTGTTGAACTTCTTAAATCTAATATTAAGAATAAGAAAAACATTAAAAACTCCTTCCGTTTCAAAGACTCTGACGGAAAAATCAGTGAGCCAACAGTTGCTGCAGAAGGAACTTTAGGTGTAGAAGTTAAACCTACAGAAAATCTTACTGGAGAAATTGTATTTAAAGCATGGAATAATGAACCAATGCACAAACTTGATGACCATTGGGCATCATACTATGAAAAAACAAATACTTACGGTACTAACTCTACTGATAAAGATCATTTGAAATATGTTGATTTGTATTCTGCTACATTCAACTATAATGCAAATATGTTTGACTTAAATGGTTACTACCATGAAGGTCATGCCAGCTTTGAAGGAAAAGGAGATCCATTCTCTATTTCTAAGGAAGCATTTGATATTATTGGTTACGATACATACGGTTCTAAAGCTCCAATTGCTCTTGAATTTGTTGGAAAAAATGTTTTAGACGGACTACAGATTATTGGTGGACCAGAGATCTGGGGTAGTGCAAAGCCACAGATTCAGGCAAACTACTGGAAATGGATTCCACTTCCAAACATCTTCCTTGATGGTGTAGTTGTAAATGCAACTTATGCTGAAGAATTTGGTTCTTCAAATAACGTAAAACTTGATCCATACAATGGATTTGGAGCTGGAAGAAAAGCTTCTATTTACGCAGAAACATTCATTTACCCATGGGTTACTTTAAAAGCTGGTGTATTACATTCTGGTGGAGAAAAAGTAGGTGCTAAATATCTTAATGATAAAGGTAAACAGGCTAAAATTACATTTGCTGACACAATTGGTGGATATGCTCAGCTTGGTACAGAAATGTTCCAGCACATGTACATCTATGCTAACGGTATTTACCGTGGTTTAGTTGCAGAAACAAATGCTGCAATGGTTCGTGGAAGTTTCTTTACAGGTGATTCAGGTTCTGGAAACCGAATAGAAGTTCAGGGTGGTGTTAATGTTGCTTATGGTAACTTTGAATTCAAACCTGTTATTCGTGCAAGAAAACCTTTACAGAATGCTGCTGGTCGTAAACTTACTTCAGGTTCTCCATTTATTGTAGATCTTGGAAACCGCCAGTGTGTTGAAATTGAAGCAGTTCTTACTTATGACCCAGAAGGTGCTACATGGTTCCATGAATGGAACAGTAATGATATTGAAGGTGCTCCAATTGCAGCTTCTATTACAGGTTTATATCAGTTATTTGCTGGTAAAACAGACTCTATTCCTTACAGAAGTTCTGATAAAGATACTATTAAGAGAAATGATGGTACAACTGTAACAGACTTTGTATGGTATGAAGGTGGAGCTCTTCCATTACAGAAGAACTTATGGCAGGTAGGTGGACGTTTAGTTACAAACCCAATTCCAGATTTAAGAATCATCTTTGATGCATATACCGGAAGAATGGGTGCAACAACTGGAGCTTACTTAGATGCTGGTACAAAAGAATTTGTTCAGTTTGTACGTGGTGATTTAGCAGTACGTTATAACAAATGGATGTTAAAGAGTTCTGTTAGTTACAATGACTGGGGTGATGAATCATGGTGGAGAAACTTTAACATGACATTCCCATGGCAGTATTCTGTAGATGTTGCATACGGATTTGACAAACCTAAGTTTGAAAACTCATCAAATAGAGTTGGTATAAAGGTTGTTGGTGCTAAGTTTGGTAAAGATAGTTCAGATGCTTACTTTGCCCTTCCAAAAGCATTAAAAAATATTAAAGGTGCAAACTACTTAGAAGCCAGCGTTTACTGTAACTTTGGTTTATAAATAAAAACTGGAATCAAATAAGGATAAAAGAAAAAAAACTCTGAATCCTTTTTGATTCCAGAACTAAATAAACTTTGGGGGATGACCAATAAGTGTCGTCATGCTGAACTTGTTTCAGCATCTGCACTATATCCAGGTCTATAGATTCCGAAACAAGTTCGGAATGACACCAGGAAGTAAACTTATTGGACATCCCCAGATTGAGAGGAGAATTGAATATGAAAAAATTAATAAAAGTTTTTACTGCTACACTAATTGGTGCTGCTGTTTTGAGTTCAGTCTCTTGTGCATTTTTTAAAATGGATGACGAAGGTTCTACTGTAAACCAAAAAGACATTCAGACTATTACTATTAATGATAAAACATTAAAGTTAAAATGGAATGATGAATTTGATAAAACAGATTCTAAAATTCCAGATACAACTAAGTGGAAGTACCAGACAGGTAAAAATGGCTGGGGAAATAATGAAATTCAGAATTACATAGATAACACTAATGAAGCTAAAACTGCAGTTGTAGGAGACGGTGTATTAACAATCAAAGCTTATAATGAAGGTGGAGAGTGGAAAAGTGCCCGTATGAATTCTAAGCAGAGTTTCAAATATGGTTACTATGAGGCAAGTCTAAAAGTAACAGATCAGAAAGGTTTATGGCCTGCTTTCTGGATGATGCCACAGGATTCTGAATACGGTAACTGGCCAAAGAGTGGTGAAATTGACATTATGGAAAATGCTCCATCCAAATGTGGTGACCATGTTGCATTTTCTACATTACACGCACAAGGTCATTATGCCGGAAATGGTGCAGGTATTGGTAAAAAATCTTTTGGTGAAGATTTTAATCAAAAATTCCATAAGTTTGGTATTCTTTGGGAAGAAAATAAAATAACCTGCTTTTATGATGGTGAAAGTGTGGGTTCTTATACAAATGATGGAACAGGCCCTGACAACTGGCCTTATGATCAAGAATTTTATTTTATTCTGAATCTTGCTGTAGGTGGAAATCTTGGTGGACAGGGATATGATTCAGCAAAAACATACGAATTTTTAGTTGATTATGTACGTGTTTACCAGTAAAAAAAACTAACTCCTGATAAAATATTTTTTTTCCCGTATCTATTTTTAGGTACGGGTTTTTTTTGTTATACGAAAAATTCACACTTTTTAGAAAAATCACTGACTTACTTTATCTTCATTCTCAAGTAAAAATAATAACTGGAGGATGATTATGAAAAAAATCAAGAACATTTCAAAAAGTAAAATTGCTGCTTTATTAGCAGCCTCATTAATCTTTGGATTCACTGTAACCGGTTGTGGTATGGATGCAAGTGTTGAAG
>JALEPQ010000148.1 GCA_022768685.1 Spirochaetia bacterium | reverse complement strand
TAAAGACTGAGCATGATAATCCAACTTTAGGAATCTTAATCTGCAAAGATAAGGATAATATTCTTGCCAAATATTCATTGGAAAGTTCAGCTGAACCTCTTGCTGTTTCTGAATATGAACTTGCCAAACTTTATCCAGTAGATTTTAAAAGTTCACTGCCAACAATTGAAGAAATTGAAAGTGAGTTGGGTGAAATAAAATAAGTCATTCAAAATAAATTAATCCCATTAGCGATGTGCAGGGCGGCCGCAGGCAGGTGCATGAGCAACTTGTTGCAACGCACCGAGGGTAATAATAAGGTAAAACCACAAAAAAAGGTCCCGGTTGTTTCCAGCCGGAACCTTCGCTTTTATATCACACCTTCTTTATGCTGAAGTGATTGCAATACGTTTTGGAGCAGCAAGAACTTTACGAGGCATTGTTACATAAAGAACACCATTTGTAACTTTTGCAGTAAGATTTTCACTGTCAATATCTTCTGGCAATGTAAAACTGCGTGAGAACTTGCAGTAAGATCTTTCTTTAATTAGATATTTTCCAGCCCCTTTTGCTTCTGCTTTTTCTTCCTTCTTTTCTTCTTTTTCAGTTTTATTAATTGAAGAAATTGTAAGTACATTTCTATCTAGCTCAATATTGATGTCATTTTCTGTTTTTCCAGGAAGATCCATCTCAAGAGTATATGCATCTTTTTCTTCTTTTACATCAACCTTTGGTGAAACAAAAGCTTTTCTTAAATTGAAGGATGGCATTACATATCCGTCATCTCCAAATCCATCAAACAAGTCATTAAAAAGTGCTAATTCGTTCATATCTAAACCTCCTGATAATTGAACATGGCCGGAAGCTTTTTGAGTTTCCTGATCGTAGCTTTTTTTTATTTGCTACACTTTATATATAGCAATTTTCGTGCCAAGTGATTATTAAACCAAATAATCCTCAATTTTTCCTGTGTTTTTTCAAAATTTTTCGCACTTTTTACACTAAAATCAGTTCAATTTTTCAAAAAAGGTCATTTTTACCTGACAACTTTAAAAAGTCTGGATGAACTGAGTCCTTTTGACTCAATCCCCACATATTCGTTACAAAAGTGAAGCAAATTATCTTAAAACTTTAATACATACTATTTTATTTAACAAACTATGTAAGCCAGAATCTTATAAAAAGGTTATTATTAATTAATTTGCATTTTCCAATTGTTCCACAGTTAACTCTGACAGGAATTCTTTTAATTTTTTATCACTTTGGCTTGAAGAACTATTTTTTAACTGTAAAATCATATTTTCATAAGGAAGGAACATTAAAACAGACATCTCGCCATTAAAATAAAATTTATCTTCCTGCGTAGAACCTACCAATACCTGATTTGAAACAATCTTTGTAGATTCCTTTAAATATCTTTTTGTTTCACTGTCATATTCCACAAGGCTATCTACAACATGACTTACTGTTGATTCAACCATTTGTGCTAATTGGGCACGGCCATCAACTCTAGCTGCTTTTTCAGCCATAGCTTTATCAGAAAGATTTGAACGTCCTATGGCATATATTCCAGAACTGCCTTTTTTTGCACCACGCAAATACCATTCTGGAGCTTCTATTTTTTCACTCTGATCAGTCACATTTTTAGTTGTAGCACAACCTGCAAGAATACTTAAAGACAAAACAAATAATACTAGTAAAATAATTTTCTTCACTTATCTCTCTCCAAATCTTTTACATAAGCCATAAAAGGCACCTAAAATCCATGTTCCTACAGATATGGGGACTGTTATTATTGCGCCTGCAGCCCCAATTATTCCGCAAGTTTCATGAGCATCTGCCAAAGCAGACAAACTAACGGACAGTGTATTATCATATTCATATTCTTCTTTTGAGATTACATTCATTTCGTTTTCATCTTTTTCTATAGTTTCTGCTTCATAAATGATTTTTGAAACTGTAGTTTTATTATTTGTAAATGTTTTGTGATATTCTGGATACACTTTTATTCTGTTCTGTTCCTTGTAGTATTTAGCTTTTTCAAGGTTGCCTTTTACATCAGGTATCATCCAGAACAATTTTCCTTTGTAAATAGTATTATATCCACCTATAAGATTACCCAAAGCATAACCACAGGATTTTAAAAGTTCCAGTGATACACATCCTGCAATAACAAAAGGTTTACCTAAGAAAGTATAAGCTACAAAACCTGCGTTTGTCTTACTTTCAACAGTTACTTTTTCAGTAGTCTTTTCAACCCTTAGATTTTCACTATCAATATTTTTTACTTCTGAAGAACTATCTATTACTGATTTATCTTTTAATTTTCCATCTTTTATAAATGTGCTTTCAACTGAAACAATATCTTCATCCTGATATAACACAGTTTTGCGTTTTTCATAAACATTAGTAGTTACACAAGATGTAAACATCAAAGTTGCTAACACTAACAAAAAACAATATGATTTTGACATTCTACCCTCTCTATATTCTTACCATCTTTGAATTTTATTATCCTATTTGTATGTTTTTGTATGAACATCATTGTTTGCTTTATACCAATCCAGATAACTGGAAATAATATTTAATGCAAGATTCACATTCTGTTCAATTTCTTCTGGTTCTGGAGTTTCATCTGCATCTAGTTCAAACAAAGCGGTATACATCTGATTGTAAGCTCTATTCATTTCAAGATATTTTTGTGTAACTGTCATATTAATCCCCTTTAATTTACGCAGAAGTTTTTATTTGATTTTTATAATTATAATATACAGAATATCATTTATTTTTATATCCTTATAGTTCATAACTTTTTTTTGTATTTATTAACCGCTTTAATCATTTTCAATGTAGTAAGGTTTAATCCAGCTTTTGGAAATTTACAGTCTCTTTTTCCTGTCTTAAGTTCCTGACACTCTACTTCACTACATTCAAAACCAAGGGCATTAAAATTTTCCATCAATTTATTTGCAAAATCACTTATATCATTTTCTGCAGAAATAGAATAAAAGAATCTGCCATTAATGTAGTTGATTTCAACCAGTGGTAATGGAGTTTCACAGAAAGAATAAATGCCTTTAATATGTTTTTCCATGCTGCCAAAAGGAACAATACCAACATAGCTTTCTGCTACAGTAGCCTTTGGAACTGTTGTAGCTCTCTGACACATTAACTGTTTAGTCTTAACATCATCCATTAAGTCAAGAATTCTAAAAAGCTTTTTCATTCCGGCAAGAAAAGGAAATAATTTTTCTTCATTAGTATCTGCAATAATATTTTTTCGTACCTGAACATTAAGTTCTTTTTCACCCAATGCTAAATTTTCTTTATTAAAATTAAACACAGAAAGTGCAATACAAGGCTTAAGAGATTTATCAAGTTGTAAAAATGGTTTGGCATTTATTGCAACAGAAACGGCAATTCCAATATCAGCAGCTTCTGGATAAAGATTCTGCACTGTTTTTGCAATTACAATCTGAGAAATTGAATTTGGAGATCCGCCATTTTTAGAAGCATACTCCATCATCTTCTTCTGGCTCACCGAAAAACTATAAACCTTATAATTTTTCTGTTTCTTTAGTGGCATAATAAAAAATGGATTATTACTTTCTTCTTCAAGAAGGCAGTTATCAGGAACTCTAGTTAAAGGTTCTGCATATTCTTCTTCATCTGGCAAACTGTTAATGTCTATAAAATCCTGAGCAAGGACAACTTCTTCACCAAGATTTTTATAATACTCAGTTAAAATAACACGCAAGAAACAGAAAATTCCTGCTCCATCTGTAAGTCCATGATAAAAAGAAAAAATAATTACATTCTTATTAGTTGAGAATCTAAATAAAAATCCGTCATTTTCACTATAATCAATTACATAATCCAGATTATCATGATGAACAACAGGGATTTTAGAATTAGGAACTGTAATAAGACAATTTCCCTCTTTTTTTAGAGTAGTCATAAAATAGGGAAATCTTTTGCAACTTCTCTCAAAGGCAGACTCCATTGCAGTATCAACAACATCTTCATCAAGCACAATCTTTATCTGAACAAAAGAAGTGTGTTTTCCATCCATAGTGTAATAAAGCATATTTCCATAGCTTTCTTCATCTTTAATTTGCATTATATAAAATCCTGATTTTTAGAGAGAGTTTTTTATTATTATTGTACCATTTTTTTTAATAATTAAAAATCCTTACCAGAAAGATTAAAAAGTAAAAGCATCCCAAAAA
>JALEPQ010000028.1 GCA_022768685.1 Spirochaetia bacterium | reverse complement strand
TCAGAAACGTAATCCTTGGAACAGTGAACACGTAAAATCTCTTTGGAAAGCTATGTGTCCGCGTGTTATTACTTTCTATATGGATCAGATTTCTGAACATCAGCGTGATTTGACAAACTCTGCTTCTCAGCGATTTATTGCAGATTATGTTTCAGGTTTTACAATGGCTGTTGCCCGCATGAATTCTGTTGTGAAGGGGTTACAGGCAGATAAAGAAGGTATGGCTAAGAATCTTCAGGGTGCCGGTGGAAAAGTAAAAGGTGGTGTTCTTGCAGAACCAGCTTACATTCTTCTTGGTGAAGCTGGATACAACGATGGTCACGAAATTATCCGAAATATTACACTGGAAGCAGAAAAATCGGGTAAAACTTTCTTTGAGGTTCTTAAAACTCACGAAAAAGAATTTGCTGATATTACTGCTCAGTTGGAAAAACTTGGTATTGAAAATCCTGCTAGTTTCTTTGAAAATCCAGCAAATTACTGTGGTTTGGCTGCAGTAAAGAGTAAGAGATTGGCACAGAAATATAAAGAATTGTGTAAATAGTTTTTTATAATTTAATTTTTAGAAATTCTGTTTTTTTTAAGAAAAGATTTCTTTGTTTGCAGAGGAATCTTTTTTTTGTGGGTTCATAGACAAAGGGGACAGAGTAAAGTGAAAATTATATGTAAAGGAGAAAAATACAAAAGGGACAGAGTAAAATAATCTAAGAAATATAAAAATTTGTTTTTTTTATAAAAATTTACTTTTTTTTTCTGAATTTTTGTAAATTTGATACTTTCGAAGCCATATTATATATATGAGAAAATCAAGAATTTATTCAAAAACAGGGCTTTACCATGTAGTTGTTCGTGGTGTGAATAAGCAGAACATTTTTTTTGATGATGATGACAGAAAATTTTTTCTTCATTTGCTAAAAAAGTTTTCACAGAAATATGGCATTCGGATTTATGCCTATTGCTTGATGGAAAATCATGTACATCTGGAATTCGAAGATCCAGAATTTTCTATTTCTAGATTTATGCAATGTGTATGCTCGGTTTATGCACGATTTTTTAATAAAAAGTATGACAGAATTGGACATTTATTTCAGGATCGTTATGCGAGCGAAGTTATAGAAAGTGATGAATATTTCCTTACAGTTCTACGTTATATTCTTCAAAATCCAGAAAAAGCTGGTGTGTGCAAGAGTTATGATTACTTATGGAGCAGTTATAGATGTTATACTTATTATAGGACTTTTATAAAAAGAAAACGGATAATGATGTATTTTAATTGTATAAAAGACTTTTATTCTTTTATCAATGCGTATACCGATGCTGCTTGTCTTGAAATTGAATTACGGCCCTCTGAGAAAGAGTTTGATTATATCACCAGAGTAAAGAAAATTCTTGAGAGCGATAATCCAATTATAAAACCTGATTTAAGTGTTGAAGTTATAAAAGAAAAATTAAGCAAATTGAAGAAAGCAGGGTTGTCCATAAGGGTTATATCTAGAATAACAGGAATAGGTAAGCATCTTGTGCAAATTGCCTGATGATATGTAGAAAAAATTGTGAGAATAAAATTTACACTCCTAAAATTTAAAATACAAATCGATTTTAGGAGTGTAATTGTTTTTTTCAGATAACTCTGTCCCTTTTGTAAGATAAAATTACTGTCCTTCTTTAATTACATTGATAAATTTCTGGAAGTTAGTTTTACCTTCATCTGTGCGTTTATATACTCCGGCATCCTCAAGAACCTTACTGAAAACAAGTCCAACCTCTTCTTGAAGAACATTCTGATCAATCACTTTGCTCTGTCCCCTTCGTTCTTTTATTTCATCAATCCAGTCTGCATGTTTTTCTAATTCTTCATTCTGGCGGATGTCTGTTCCCTCTTTTAGTGCAGTTTCAAGATCTGCTAATTCTTTTTTTAACCTGCTTGGTAGTACTGCAAGTCCCATAACTTCAATTAAACCAATATTTTCCTTTTTTATGTGGTGTAGATTAGCGTGTGGATGATAAACTCCAAGAGGATGCTCTTCTGTTGTTATATTGTTGCGTAAAACTAAATCTAATTCAAACTGATCACCTCGTTTTCTTGCAATTGGGGTGATTGTGTTGTGAATCTCGCCATCTGTTTCTGCAAAAATAAAGGCATCTTTATCAGTATACTGTCTCCATTCCCTCAAGATGTGATCTGCTGCCATTACTAAATCATAATCAAATTTACTTGAAATACGGATGACACTCATTGGCCATTTTACTATACCACAGTGAACATTTGGAAACATTTTCATCTTGAATGTATTTTCAACAGGGGCTTTTGCCATTGGAAATTCGTAACATCCACCTTGAAAATGGTTATGTGTAAGGATTGATCCTCCAACGATTGGAATATCTGCATTTGAACCAAGTGTATAATGAGGAAACTGTTTTACAAAATCTAAAAGACGAGCAAAAGTATCTTTTGTGATTTTCATAGGAACATGTTTTGCATCAAAAACAATACAATGTTCGTTGTAGTAAACATAAGGTGAATATTGCAGATACCATTCTTCATTATTTAATGTTAATGGAATTATTCTGTGATTTTGTCTAGCCGCATGATTCATACGACCTGCATATCCCTCATTTTCTTTACAAAGTAAACATGCTGGATAGCCACCTTGTTTTATATTGCGAGCTGCTGCGATAGCTTTAGGATCTTTTTCTGGTTTCGAAAGATTGATTGTAATGTCAAGATCTCCATATTCAGTACTAGTTTTCCATTTTAAATCTTTACAAACTCTGTATCTACGAATATAGTCTGTATCACAGCTGAATTTATAGTACCAATCAGTCGCTTCTTTAGCTCCAACATCAGTTCTTAATGTATTAAAAATTTCAATTACATCAGATGGAGGGGGAACCAGCATTCCCATAATTTTAGTATCAAAAAGATCTCTGGAAACAATACCAGAATCCTCAAAAATACCGTTTTTCCCCCCATAATCAAGCATTTCTTTCAATATTTCTTCCAAATCTGATGTCTTTACATCTTCTGGAAGATTTGCATCTTCTATAGTCTCAAATCCGTCCAGACGAAAAAGCTCTAAAAGACGATTTTGAGTATAAATTACGTCATCTTTTGTTATTAAAGAATTGAGTAATGCATAAGCTGTCAAACGATTGATGTTTTGAAAAATAGTCATTTGAAATCCCCTAATGTTTAGTTGATAGTAATACTATCACGATTCTTGTTTAATGGCAAATAAAAAACAATGACAAAGGGGACAGAGTAATTCGTTCCGAGCAATATGAAGATATAATACAAAGGGGACAGAGCAATTCGTTCCGAGCAATATGAAGATATAATACAAAGGGGACAGAGTAATTCGTTCCGAGCAATATTAAGATTATAGTACAAGGGGGACAGAGTAATTCGTTCCAGTAATTCGTTCCCCTTTTGCCAAGCTTCTTTCAAGGACCCCATAAATGGACCCTAGTCCTACTCAATGGAATTTAAATTGAATGGTGTTACCTGGTATACGTAATAGTTCAGCCAGTTTGAATAGAATAGATGTGCTGTTGAGCGCCAATAGCTTGTTGGCATAATGTTCACATTGTTTGTAGGAAAATAATTTTTTGGAAGAGGAACATTCATTCCTTTTGCAATATCCCTATAATATTCTTGCGATAGTGTAAGTGTATCATATTCAAGGTGGCCGGTCATAAAGATTTCGCGGTTGTCTTTTGATTTTATGATTGTAACTCCTGCTTCTGCACTTTCTGCAAGAATTTCCAGATTTGGATTTGCAGTAATTTCTTCTTTTCTAAATGTAGTATGACGGCTTTGAGGAATAGGGAATGTGTCGTCAAATCCTCTTAATAAAGGTTCTCCTTCTGTACATCTGGTGTTCATAAAAATACCGGACATTTTTCTTTCTAAAGAGTATTTATTGATTCCATAATTATGATATAGACCTGCAAAGCTTCCCCAGCAGACATATAGTGTAGAATAAACGTTCTTTTTTGCATAATCCATGATGGAGCATAATTCATCCCAATAATCAACTTTTTCAAAATCCATCTGTTCTACAGGGGCACCTGTTATAATCATACCGTCATATTTATTTTTAAAGACTTCACTTGAAGGAATATAGAATTTATCAAGGTATGAAGAATCTGTGTTTTTACTTTTATGGTCTTCCATTCGGACTAAAGAGATTTCAATCTGTAGTGGCGTGTTACCTAAGAGTCGTAAAAGCTGAGTCTCAGTCACTTCTTTTGTTGGCATAAGATTAACGATTGCGATTTTTAGAGGACGAATTTCCTGATGAAGAGCTCTGTTTTCTGTCATCACGAAAATGTTTTCCTGTTCTAATGTCTTGCATGCAGGTAAGTCTGACTGGATCTTTATTGGCATAATGAAGAATGCAAATGAAACTTTTATTGTTGATTTGCATTATCCTCCTTGATTAAATTTTATGGTAATAAAAAAAAGTTGATAGGCTGACTATCGGCAAATTTCAGGGCAAACGCATTATAAACAAATATCCGATTTTTTTGGCTCCCAGTCACGGTTGCGTGATTCAAAACCGCGCAATAATGCGCTACACGCTTTTTGTGGTATAGAAACTATTAAACTGCCGCTTCGCAGCAGCCACAAAAAGAGTGTTTTTGAACCACGCCCCGCTCCTTCGCGCCAACATTACGAAAAGCGTTTATAATGCGTTTGTCCTGGAAGGCAGAGGGGCAAAAACACTTGTAGAACGGAACATAGTTTTTTTTTGCCAATCTACGTGTGCAGCGAACTAGTATGAGGTTTTTACAGACTGGGATTGACTGGTATTTTTTTTATAAATCAAATAAAAAAGCTTAATTCTTGTACTTTAAATATTTTTTATTTTCACCGAAAATATATTTATGAATTTTTTTAAAAAGAATTGTGCCCTTGTTTTTGGGCTTTTTTTGTGTGCGTTTATTTTTTCAC
>JALEPQ010000027.1 GCA_022768685.1 Spirochaetia bacterium | reverse complement strand
TTTTTGTGGCTGCTGCGAAGCGGCAGTTTAATAGTTTCTATACCACAAAAAGCGTGTAGCGCATTATTGCGCGGTTTTGAATCACGCAACCGTGACTGGGAGCCAAAAAATCGGATATTTGTTTATAATGTGTTTGCCCTGAAGAGTAAAAGAAATAAACTAGATATTTTAAGCAGATTAATAATATAATTATTCCATGAATCTTTTAAATGAGCATGAAATGGTGGAAGTTTTTGAACGCTGGAAAAAACAGAATCCTTCTCCTGTTTCTGAACTTGATTATGTAAATGCATATACTCTTTTAGTTGCAGTTGTTCTTTCTGCTCAGGCCACCGACAAAAGTGTTAATAAAGCTACAAAAGATCTTTTTACAAAGGTAGATTCTCCAGAAAAAATGCTTGCTCTTGGAGAAGAAGGTCTTATTTCATATATAAAATCAATTGGACTTTACAAAGCAAAAGCTAAGCATGTAATTGGTCTTTCTAAAAAACTGATAGAAGATTTTGGAAGTGAAGTTCCAGGAAACCGCGAAGAACTGATGACACTTCCTGGTGTAGGCCGTAAAACTGCAAATGTGGTTTTAAATGTAATTTTTAAGCAGCCTGCTATGCCTGTTGATACTCATCTTTTACGAATTGCACCAAAAATAGGACTTGCAGCGGGGGACAGTCCTCTTAAGGTGGAACAGTCTTTGCTGGAACGAATACCTCCACAATATATGCAGGATGCTCATCACTGGATTTTGCTTCATGGAAGATATGTCTGTACTGCAAGAAATCCTCAATGTGAAAATTGTATTATAAGTGATATTTGTAAACACAACGAATAATCATTTTGGAGAGTAAAAAAATGGAAGAAACTTTAGGAAATGTAGCTTCAGCTGCAACAGAAACTTTTACAGAGCAGACTTCTGCAGTTCTAGTATGGTTAAAAAAACTGCTAACCTGGAATAATCTTTTTAAGTTGATAGGAATTGTACTTGTTTTTGCAGCTTTACGGATTATTTACAGTTTAATCGTAAAAGCTATGAAAAAAGTTCCTGCTGAAAAAGTTAATTCTGTACGACAGCAGACAATAAGAAAATTTGTAAAATATCTGTTTTATGTTTTATTTGTTCTTTATGTCTTAAGTGCCTTTGGTGTAAAACTTAGTGCCATCTGGGGGGCAGCAGGAATTGCCGGAGTTGCAATTGGTTTTGCCGCTCAGACAACAGTTAGTAATCTTATAAGTGGTCTTTTTGTTTTAACAGAAGGTTCTTTAAGAATTGGTGATACAATTGTTGTAGGTGATGTTACTGGAATTGTAGATGCAGTTTCTTTGCTTTCCATTAGAGTTCATACTTTTGATAATCAGATGGTAAGAATTCCAAATTCAACAATCATAAACTCGAATATGATTAATAACACTTACCACAAGGTAAGACGATTTACAGTAAAAGTAAGTGTTGCTTACAATACAGATATGAGTTATGCACTTGAAACTTTAAAGAAGGCACCTGCACTTTGTTCACATGTTTTACAGGATCCTGCACCTGGAGTCTGGTATGATGGTTTTGGTGCCAGTGGAATTGAATTGACAGTTGCAGTCTGGTTCAATGTTGAAGATTTGATTACTGTAAAGAATGAAATTTTTGTAGCAATAAAACAGGTCTTAGATGAAGCCAGAATTGAAATTCCCTATGATAAACTTGATGTTTTTATTAAGGAAACAGTTTAGTCTATGAATTATTATGATTCTTTTGATTGGAATACAATTTTAAATATGAATCCTCCCGGAAAATATGATGTGAAACTGTATCACAAAATATTATGTCCGGAATATCCTGATTTTCTTGATAAATATATTCAGCTTCCATTTTTACAGCGTCTAAAGGGGATTGGTCTTTTATGCGGAACAGACTGGACTAAACTTTATAAAAACCGTTTTTATTATTCCCGTCTTGATCATAGTATTGGAGTTGCCCTTATTATCTGGAATTTTACTCATAATAAAGCACAGACAATTGCGGGGCTTTTGCATGATGTTTCTACTCCGGTTTTTAGTCATGTAAGTGATTTTAGAAAAGGTGATGCATTAACTCAAACAGCAACAGAAGCAGCTAATGAAGGTTTGATTCAAAATAATGAGGATCTAAAAAAGCTTCTTGAAGTTGATGGTTTAAAAATCAGTGATGTGGAAGATTATCATAAATACCCTGTTGCAGATAACGAAATTCCTTGTTTAAGTGCAGACAGACTGGAATATATGTTTCCCTCTGGAATGGCACTGGAAGGCAGCTGGACTTTGGATGAAGTTCAGAAAGTTTATGCAGATATTTTAGTTTTAAAAAATGAACAGAATATTGAAGAATTAGGTTTTAATACAGTTGAAATTGCAGAACTTTACTGCAAAAAGTTTTGTATGACAGGTCATGTACTTCAATTAAATGAAAATAAACTTACTCTTCATCTTTTAGGTCAGATTATGAACATGGCTGTTGAACTAGGCGTTCTTAAAGAAAATGATTTTATGGCGTTGAGTGAATCTGAAATTATCAGGAAAATTGAAAATTTCATAGACAAACAAATAGTGGCTGTCCCTTCGGTTTTATATTTTGCCAGACTTTACAAAACATTCAGGACTATGACCAGAATTATTCATTGTGAAAGTGAACTGGATAAAAATGAATATTTTTGTGTAAGCTTGAATGTAAAACAGCGGTATATAAATCCTCTTGTAAAAACAGATTCTGGAATAAAACGTTTGAATGAAGTCAGTTCAGAAATTGATAATCTGCTAAAAGATTTTCTTAGTTTTAAAGACAGTTTGTTTGGTTGTGTAAAACTGGTTTAAAGTGTCAAAATAAGGTTTTATAATCTCACTTGTCCCAAATCTGTTTTATTAGTAGTATGTGGTTTATGGAATTAACTAGTAAACAGAGAAAAATTTTAGAAAAAGCTGCTCATGATTTGCAGCCAGTTGTAATTGTTGGTGGAGCTGGAGTTACAGAAGGTGTTATTAAAATGGTAGACGATTCCTTAGCTTCCCACGAATTGCTTAAGGTTAAATTCAATGAATACAAAGATGAAAAAGTTGAATTAACCAGAGAAATCTGCGAACAGACAAATTCAACTTTAGTAAGAGTTATAGGAAATGTTGCAATTTTGTACCGTGAAGCAGAAAAAAAAGAAGACAGACAGTTTGATTTGTAATTAAATTTTATAAAATTTGAGGACAATCGTATACAGACTGTAGTTGTACATTAAGAGGCTGCCCAAAAGCTGCAGATAGTTTTTCAGAAGTAAAAATCTGTTCAACTGCAGCAAAGTCGCAGCCTTTTTCATTTAGAAGAAGAATTTTATCTGCAAAGCGGGCCGCAAGATTTAAATTGTGAATGGAAAGTAATATACCAATATTTTTTTCTTTTGCAATTTTTTTTAACTGATCAATAATTTTAGGCTCGTAAACAAAATCAAGATTAGAAAAAGGTTCATCAAGTAAAATAAAATCTGACTGCTGGCAAAGAGAACGGGCAATTCTTACTTTTTGAAATTCTCCATCGGAAAGGGAATGAACATTTCTGTTTTTTAACTCCTGAAGATTCATTTCAGAAATAATTTCTTCGGCAATTTTGTAATCATTTTTTGAATAGAAGCCTGATTTTGTATATGGAAATCTTCCAGAGAGTACAATGTCAAAGACAGATAAATCCCAAAGAGAAAATTCTTTTTGACTCATAAAAGAAATTTTTTTTGCACATTCTTTTGGTTTTAAACTGGAGATTTTTATATTCTGATTGTTTATTGTAATTTCCGGTGGATTTTCAATTTTCAATGCCGAATTGTTAAGGTTGGCAAGAACTGAAAGTAAAGTTGTTTTTCCGACTCCATTTTTACCGCAAAGGCACACAAAATCACCGGAATTTATTTGAAAACTGACATTGTGAAGAATTATTTTATTTTTGTAAGAGGCTGAAAGATTATTTACATAAATCATTTTTTGCTCTCCCTGGAAATTAAGGAAATAAAGAATGGTACACCAAGTATGGATGTAATGATTCCTGTAGGAATTTCTGCAGGGGCAATTACTGTTCTGGCAAGGGTATCTGAAAGTAAAAGTAAAATTGCACCAAAACACATGGAAAATGGAAGCAGAGTTTTTGCTTTAGGACCAGCAATTTTTCTTGTTATATGAGGTGCTATTAATCCTACAAAGCTGATTGTTCCACCAGCACAAACAGAGGCAGATGCAGCTAAAGCTCCGCTAAATAAAACTAAAATTCTGATTTTTTTAATATCAACACCAAGTGATTGAGCTGATTTTTCACCAACGGAAAGCAGATCTAAGGATGGAGAAAGTAAAAACATTGTCACAATAGAAATTGCAGCTGGAATTAAGATAAAAAACAGTTCATTCCAGGTTTTTCCACTAAAGCTGCCTAAATTCCAGGCATATATACTTTGTAGTTTGTTTGTGTTTGAAAGAATTATGAGAGAAGAAATTGCCGAATACAATGTTCCCAGTGCGGTACCACAGAGTAAAAGCATTACTGTAGATTCTCTTGTAGATTTTCTGAAGGCAAAAATTGTAACAATTGAACCGGAAAGTATGGCTCCTAAAAAAGCAAAAAGATTTGTGGCAGGAATTAAAACTGCAGAAACTGTAATTCCAAAAACCTGTGTACATACTGCACCTAAAGTTGCCCCAGAAGAAATTCCTATTAATCCAGGTTCTGCCAGAGGATTTCTAAAAAATAACTGAAAAATTGAACCTGCTCCTGCCAGTAAAACTCCTGAAAGTAAAACCAGAAGAGAGCGTGGAAGTCTTATATTGAAAAATATTATTTTCTGGAAATTTTGAATTTCTGAAGCCGATTGAGCAATTATAGTTTTAAAATCTGTAATTTTTTCAGCTCCAAATAACAGGGACAAAACAAAACTGCAAAATAGAATAAAAAGAGAAACTAAAAATGTAAAAATTAAAGATTTTTTTTTCATTATTTTATTAGTTTTGTGCAAGTGTAATATAACTGTTCAACAGTTTTATGCTTTCTGTAATTCTTGGAGATGGCCTGGAAGAAAGATTGTCATCAATAATGTAAATCTGATTGTTTTTTACTGCATCTATGTTCTGCCAGCCGGCTCGTTTTTTTACGGATTCTACTGTTGTTCCCGAACTTTGTGTAATTAAGATTATCTGAGGATTGCGGACAATTATTGTTTCTACACTTACCTGAGGATATGGTTCAGATAAATCGGAAAAAAGATTTGTTCCGCCAGCAGTAAAGATTAAATCATTTATAAAAGAGTTTTTCCCACAACTCATAAAAGGATTATTCCACACTTCATAGTAAACTGAAACGCTGGAAGTTTTTACTAAAGAAATGGATTCTTCCATTTGGTTTACAACTTTTTTAGCTTCTGAAAGATGATTTGTAATCTGCCCGATTTCAAGAATTTCCTGTTTTATGGATTCTATAGAATTTGCTTTTGAAAGGTAATATTTAATTTCAAGGGTTTCCAGCATTGGAATAAGAAAGTTGTGCATACCGTCAGTAAGGTAAAGAAAATCTGGCTGGAAGGAAAGTATTTTTTCAAGAGACAAGGACTTTCCGTCAAACCCGCCTGCAACAGGTTTTTCTGCTGCCTCTGGTGGATAGTCGCAGTATTCACAAACTGCAGAAATCTGATTTTCTGCACCAATTGAATATAGAATTTCAACTGCAGAAGGGGAAAGTGCAACTATGGATTTGGGAATGGAATTGTTTACAGACTGTTTTTTTGTACAGCCTGTAAGTGTAAAAAGAATGAAAATGATGACAGCTTTCTGGAAGTTTTTTTTGCAAAACCTGGTAAAGGAAAAGCGGGCGTTACGGGCTGGCGATTGAAGCCCGTTAGAAGGGGTAGCGAGCAACATTGTGCGAGCGAGGGGAAGGCTTTCCCCAAAAAAATCATACATCCTCATTCCTGCTTAGTAATTCTCCTATTGAGCTCCGTATTGTGCGTAGTAAGCATCTATTTCTTTTTTGATTTCTTCTGTAATTACAGATTTATCACCATTTGTATAGAGTGCATCTACAACATCATCCATAGTAACAATTGCGCGGGCTGGAAATCCGTATTTTTCTGTGATTGTTTCCAGAGCAGATTTTGTTGTGTCTGGGGCACGTTCACGGCGGTCAAGGGAAACTATTTCACCAACGATTTTAATTCCACCTGGTGTTGTTTCCTGAGCTTTGATTTTTGGATATGTTTCTTCAATTGATTTTCCTGAAGTTGTAACGTCTTCAATGATTACAACACGGTCACCATCTTTAATTTTGTATCCAAGTAATGCACCTTTATCTGCGCCGTGGTCTTTTTCCTCTTTTCTGTCTGAACAGTATTTGATTTCTTTTCCGTAAAGTTTTGAGTAAGCTACGGCTGTAACTACGGCAAGTGGAATTCCTTTGTATGCAGGTCCAAAGAAAACATCAAAATCATCACCAAAATTATGGTGAATGGCTTTTGCGTAGTATTCTCCAAGTCGTGCAAGCTGTGAACCTGTAACGTAGGCTCCTGCATTCATAAAAAATGGTGACTGACGTCCGCTTTTTAATGTAAATGAACCAAATTTTAAAACCTGGCATTCCAACATAAAATCAATAAATTCTTTTTTGTACTGTTCCATAAAAAGTTCCCTGTTATTTTTTTCTTATCTTAGTGAATTTTTCAGAAAAATCAAATGGGAGGGAAGGCAGAGGGCAGGGCAAACGCATTATAAACAAATATCCGATTTTTTGGCTCCCAGTCACGGTTGCGTGATTCAAAAACACTTGTAGAACGGAACATAGTTT
Source organism: Spirochaetia bacterium (assembly GCA_022768685.1). Taxonomy (GTDB): domain Bacteria; phylum Spirochaetota; class Spirochaetia; order Treponematales; family Treponemataceae; genus Treponema_D. Next base: position 207 of record JALEPQ010000027.1, on the reverse strand, counting down.
TTTTTTGCCAATCTACGTGTGCAGCGAACTAGTATGAGGTTTTTACAGACTGGGATTGACTGGTAGTTTTTTTATAAATCAAATAAAAAAGCTTAATTCTTGTACTTTAAATATTTTTTATTTTCACCGAAAATATATTTATGAATTTTTTTAAAAAGAATTGTGCCCTTGTTTTTGGGCTTTTTTTGTGTGCGTTTATTTTTTCAC
>JALEPQ010000128.1 GCA_022768685.1 Spirochaetia bacterium | reverse complement strand
AACTGTTGAAGTTGAATCATTAAATAACCAGACTTCATATGTAGTGTTTGAGTCAGATAAAATTATACAGCTGGAAAGGCTTACAATTGCAAAAATAATAATAAATAATGGAAAGATTAATTTTTTGTTTTTCATTTTTTTTGTCTCCTATAAAAAATCAAGAAGATTGTTTCAACAATCGATTGACTTTTTAAGCTGTTCCGTAATGCAATGAGGAACAGCAGATAAATTTTAAGTTTGCAACGCAAACTTCAGGTAAGAAAAAGCCGCGCTATTTTAGCGGTTTTTTCTTACACCTCCTTTTTTTTATAACTAAATGTTATTTTTAAACTATAACAATTAAATGTCATAAAATCAACAGAGGTGTACAGGGCAAACGCATTATAACCGCTTTTCCGTAATGTTGGTGCGAAGGAGCGGGGCGTGGTTCAAAAACACTCTTTTTGTGGCTGCTGCGAAGCGGCAGTTCAATAGTTTCTATACCACAAAAAGCGGGTAGCGCATTATTGCGCGGTTTTGAATCACGCAACCGTGACTGGGAGCCAAAAAATCGGATATTTGTTTATAATGCGTTTGCCCTGCAGAGGTGTACAGATGAAGAAGTGTAAAATGCTATTTAAAAATGAAAAGAGGACAGTGTAAACTGTCCCCCTTAATTATAAAAATAGAACTAGAAATTTATTTAACCATCAGCAAGGTTTTAGAATCAAGATTTACTTTTCCTTCTCCATTTTTAAGCAGGTCTAATCCTAAAGATGTATGTTCTGCTGCTATGTGGGCTACAGTGGTAAATACATCAAGTTTATCAGCATCTAATGTATCTTTTAATGTAGATGCTTCCGATGTATAACTGAACCAGGCAGTCATTTTTTCAGATTTTACATAATCAGCAAAGCACTTCAAATCTTCTTTACTTACTTTAGCCAAATCAAGACCGTCTACAACAACAGTATTTGTTTTTAATCCACCTTCATTTAATGCCTTTACTGTGGTTACAACTTTAGGTAAAGTGAATGTTTCCTGATTAAAGTTCAGAATAGTTCTGTTTTTCATAATATCTTCAGTAAGTTCTGTGATATTACTGATATTCTTCTTTTTGGCAATTTCTGCCATTATGCTTGAGTACCATGAAATAACATTTGATGAATGCTGATCAAAAGAAACATGAACTAATGCTTTGTCTTTTAGTAAACAATCTATACCGAACTGAACTAAAACAGATGTTTTGCCCAATCCTTTTTTTGCAGTAATAAGTCCCATTTCGCCTTCTTTAAGCATTGCTTTTGAAACATTGTCAAAAAAACGTACAGGGCTGCAATCAATTAAATCTTTCTTTTCCATAATCGTCTCCTAGATGCAAAATAATTACAACATCAAATGCTGTATAACTCTATTTTATGTTAAAAACTGGTAATTGCAACAACAAAATGGAAGTTAACAAAAAAAAGCACTGTCCTCAATGAACAGTGCTTTTTGCCATAAATATAGTAGATTTTAAAGTCTATTTACTTATTTATTTCTTGCTTCTTTTTCAGCTTTGTATTTTGCGATAAGTTCATCAGCAATAGCATTTGGAACTTTACCATATTTTTCAAATTCCATTGTGAATTCACCTTTACCCTGAGTAGAAGAACGGAGGATAGTAGAGAATCCGAACATTTCAGAAAGTGGAACTTCTGCGTTTACAGTAGATGTACCAGCTTCATCAGTTGTATCAATAATTACACCACGGCGCTGGTTGATGAGACCGAATAAGTTACCCTGGAATTCTGTAGGAGCAGAAAGCTGTACCTTCATAATTGGTTCAAGAATAGATGGTTTTGCTTTCATATAACCTTCACGGAAAGCACCAATAGCTGCAATCTGGAATGCGTTATCGTTAGAGTCTACTGGGTGAGACTGACCATCATTGATTGTGATTTTAACACCTACGATAGGAGCTCCGATTAAAGAACCTTCTTTCATAGCTTTCTGGAAACCTTTATCACAAGATGGGATAAATTCATTAGGAATAGCACCACCTTTGATTGCATCTACGAATTCGTAGTCTTTTTCTGTGATTGGTTCCATGAAACCAGCTACACGACCATACTGTCCAGAACCACCAGACTGTTTTTTGTGTGTGTAGTTGAAATCACCTGTTGTAGAAATAGATTCACGGTAAGCTACCTGTGGCTGACCTGTTATTACTTCACAGTTGTATTCACGTTTCATACGTTCTACGTAAACATCAAGGTGTAATTCACCCATACCCTTAATGATTGTTTCATTAGATTCAGGATCTGTGTATACACGGAATGTTGGGTCTTCTTTTGTAAAGCGGTTAAGAGCTTTAGACATCTGCATTTCAGAACCCTTATCTTTTGGAGTGATAGAGTATGAAATTACAGGTTCTGGAACGTACATAGAAGCCATAGAGTAGTTTACTCCACCGTTTACGAATGTATCACCAGAAGCACAGTCAACACCGAACAATGCTACGATATCACCTGCACAACCTTCGTTGATATCTTCCATCTGAGCAGAGTTCATACGAACAAGACGTCCAACCTTGAAGCGTTTCTTGTTACGTGTATTGTAAAGTTCTTCACCTTTTTTAATTTTACCCTGGTAAACACGAGTATATGTTAACTGACCGTACTGACCATCATCAAGTTTGAAACCAAGTGCAACACAAGGTTTGTTGTCAACTGATTCAAGTTCAACTTCAGCTTCGTTGTTGTCTAAGTCAAGGGCAACGTTCTTTACTTCGTTTGGAGCTGGGAGGTAATCTCTTACACCATCAAGTAATGGCTGAATACCTTTGTTTACGTGAGCAGAACCAAGGAATACACCTACAAACTGTTCAGAAATTGTACCCTTACGGATAGCTGCCTTAAGTTTTGCTTCGTCTACACCTTCGTATCCGTTTTCCATGATATCTTCCATTAAAGAATCATCGAACATAGAAGCTGCATCAAGCAATTCTTCACGATATTTTTTAGCTTCATCAACCAGATTAGCTGGGATTTCTGCATAACGAAGGTCTTCACCGTTTGGTCCGTCGAAGTAGATAGCTTTCATCTGCACTAAATCAACTACACCTTCAAGTTTGTCTTCAAGACCGATTGGTAATTCCATCATGTAAGCGTTTAAGCCGAGTTTTTCACGGAGCTGCATACGAACGCGTAATGGGTTAGCACCCTGACGGTCACATTTGTTTACGAATGCAACACGAGGTACATGATAACGTTTAAGCTGACGGTCAACTGTAATAGACTGTGACTGAACACCAGCAACAGCACAAAGAATCATGATAGCACCATCAAGAACGCGAAGAGAACGTTCTACTTCTACTGTAAAGTCTACGTGTCCCGGTGTGTCGATAAGGTTAATAGTGTAGTCTTTCCACTGAACCTGTGTAGCAGCAGACTGGATTGTGATACCACGTTCACGTTCCAGTTCCATGTTGTCCATAACAGCACCAACACCATCTTTACCACGAACTTCGTGAATAGCGTGAATCTTGTTACAGTAGAACAAGATACGTTCAGAAGTTGTTGTTTTACCTGAGTCAATGTGAGCACTGATACCGATATTTCTTACTTTTGAAATATCCCAAGCCATATTATTACCTCTTTAAAATAAAATTTCCCTAATATAATTAATTTAGTAAAAGTCATTTTAATGAAAATATTGTTTATGTTCAACTATCATAAGACACATCAACATCAAATTTTAATGAATATGCAATATTTTTTCTTGACAAATTTAATTTTAGGGAGGCTGTAAAGCTTTCTTTTGTAAATTTTATGTCAGAAAATACTTGAGAAAAAGAGGATATAAAAGAAATTTTTTGAATATTGAAGTAATTTAGCTGGATTGAATAATTACTTGAAAAAGTTGATTTTTCTTTTTCTTCTGACGGCTTATAACTGAATCGCAAACTTATAACTGGATTTAATTTTTTAAATGATAAGCTTTCCTGGAGTTTAAGCGTGTAGTTTGTAAAATTCAGGTTAATTTCATTTTTATTGTTTTCAATTTCAGAATTTATGTTAGCCGTAACGGTAAAGATTGAAAATAGAGAAACAAATTGAAGTCCAGTTGTAAAGTTAAAAATATTATTATCCTTTTCTAAATCAATTTTTGTGTAAGTATTTATTCCTGTTTTTAAAAATAGAGGTTTGCTGACAGGAATCCTGTATTTATAAAATCCCCCTGTTTTAAACTGCAGACAAGGAGATATGTTTTCTTGTGAAGCTGTAAAAATTCTTTCTGGTATATAAGCGCCATTTACATTTAAGGTTAAATTTTTTGTTTTAATTTTGTTTTCTGATCTATATGTAACTGCTAAATTTTTATATGGAGATTCAAAAAGACTGAATGTGTTTAGTGAAGAAAAATTTTTTAAAGAAAAGGAAATTTGTCCGTTTGTGCACCAGTGTTTTCCCTGTGAAAAATATTGAGGTATGTCTGAAAACCAGCTTTGAAAGGTGTGTTCTTCATAACCAAAATTTCCACTGTTCAGGCAGATTTGAATTCCTTGTTTTGCAAGTTTTTTATTCAGGCTAAAAGCGTAGATTTCTTCATCCGGATTAAATAAAGTGTTAATGTAAAATTTAAGTTTAAGAAGATTTATTTCTGTGCTGAATGATACCGGCTTATTAAAAGATGAATATGAAGGAAGACTTACAGATAATGAAGTTGTATTTGTATTTACAGCTGAGAAAGGTGAAATAGAAGAACTTAAGGCAGGAGATTTTAATCTGGAAATTCCTCCTGAATATCTTAAATTTCCTGTTTTAAAAGAAAGCTCCATAAAGTCTAAAAGATTTTGTGTTCCAATTGACATTCCAAAATTTATATTTGACTTTTCCTGATAATAGCAGAAATCAAAAAATGGAAGTTTAAATTTTCCACCAAAAACAGGTGACTTAAATTTATTTTCTGAGTCATTATTTTCAGTGGTTTCAGAATATAATTCTGGAGAGTTTGTTAAGCTTGTTTCATATCCTGCAATAGTGATAAGTTCCAGTGAAAAATTCTTGTTTTTACTCTTTGCTATGGTGATAGTATTTACCGCCGAAAACAATAAAACGACAATGATTATATTTTTTATTTTCATATAAGAATATACGTTTTGATTGTTCAAAAAAGGAAATGATAATAAAAAAAAGAGACTTTTTCTGGAACGAAAGCCTCTTTTTTGAAGGAAAAATGGTAAATAATAAAGTTTATATATAGAAACTTTTTAATTTGTTGTACTTGTTACAAAGCTTTCTGCTTTAGAGAATTCATTAATTTTAATGATTCTTGTTCTCCAATATTCTGCTTCACTTTTTGTTGTATAAGGACCTACTCGTACACGATAGAAGAGGTTGTTTTTTGCATCCTGGAAAGTAAAAATGTCTGAAGGAATCTTGTTAGATTCAAGAATGCTTCTTGCATTTTCAGCGCCTTTTTTATTGCTGTATGCCGCAACCTGTACCCAGTACTGTGTAACTTTCTTTTCTGCAGCAGATGAAGTCTTAACTGCTGTAACTGTTTTCTGTACAGATTTTGCAGCTGGCTTTGCAGAAGCTTTAGGTGCTTCTTTTTTTGCAGGTTCAGCTTTTATAACTGGTTTAGCAGGTTTTTCTACAATTCTGACAGGAACTTCTTCTGGAGCTTTGTATTCAGGAGACTCAGATTTTGTTTCTGGAATGTGGACTGTAATGTTTATATTCTGTGGAACATTCTTTACGGATGTCTGAGCTTCATAAGCTAAATCTTTTTTGAGTGCATTAATATCGATTGTTGTTGAATCGTATGAATGTTCTGATGAATTATCTGATTCGTATACTGTTGCATTATCTGCCAGAACAATCATTTCACCAACTTTTGATGTAGATAGTACATTTTGTGGGATTTCTACTGGCTGCTGTACAGTTGAAAATTCTGCTGGAGATGAAGTTGTTGTTGTCCAGCCTGATGATGTTACAGGAGCTGCTGTCTGTTCGATAGGAGTCTGTGCTGTATATGAACTCTTTTTAGAAGGAGAATAAATAATAACAGCAGCACCAAGAACAGCTAATAAAAAAGCGCCTGCAGCGGCAATAATCCATAATGTTTTTTTCTGATCCATAATTTCCTCTTTACCGGATAAATCTCCGGCCACCTTATTAGAAATATCGGAGTTTAGAAAAAACTCTTTAGAAAAAAATAAGTTTTTATATGGATTATTACCTTATTTATTAATTATAAGCAGAATTTCTTTACCGGTGTTTTTATATTCTTTTAATAATGTTCTTTGAGACCAGAATCTTTTTATAATTTGTTTAACAGGCATTTTGTCTCTTTTTTTTGCTCGTTTTAATCTTGTAAAAAAAGGAGCTGTTATGAATGCAATTTTTGTACATAAACTCATTAGTTCTGGAGTTTTGTAGAGAACTGTAGCATTTATAACTACTGGAAATTCTGAATTATTGCTAATGAACTTTTTTGTAAGTTGTATTACTGCAGGATAAACTATGTCTTCCTGTTTTTTTAATAACTGAGGATTTGAGAATACCAGTTTTCCAAGTTCCCGGCGGTTAAGTGTTCCGTCAGCATTTTCAAGACAGATATTTTCTTTTTCTGCAGTATCTGCAAAGGTTTTTAAAATAACAGGTGTCTGTTCTTTTATGGCCTGGTGGACCAGTATGTCTAAATCTACTGTTTTCCAGCCTTGTTTTTCCAGAAGTGAGCAGAAATAATTTTTACCGGCTGCCATTTTTCCTGTAACGCAGATAACGGGGCGTTGCGGGGTGTCCCCGCTGGAGGGGGTGGCGAACAACAGAGTGTGAGCCAGGGGGAGGGCATCTCCCCCACATAAATTTATTTTCTTCATAAAATCAGTGGAATTCTCCCCAGGATTTTCCGCTTTCAATTGAAACTCTTAAAGGGACATTCAATTTTACGGCATTTTCCATTTTTTCTTTTATAAGGGCTATTGTCTTGTTTACTGTTTCAGAATCATCAGGACATTCAAAAATAAGTTCATCGTGAACCTGAAGCAGAAGTTTTGCCGGGCTATGTGTTTCTTTGAGTGCATTGGAAACGTCTATCATGGCTTTTTTTACGATATCAGCGGCACTTCCTTGAACTGGAGAGTTTACGGCAATTCGTTCTGCAGCATTTTTTTCTATTTTGTTGCGGCTGTTGATATTTAAGACAGGACGTTTTCTGCCAAAGATTGTTTCGATATAGCCTGTTTTTTCCGCATTTAAAACTGTGTTTGTAATAAAGTTATTTACATCAGCATACATTCGGAAATAGCTGTCTATAAAATTTGCTGCTTCTGTTCTTGAAATTTCAAGGTCATTTGCAAGACGGAAAGCTGACATTCCGTAAATTACACCAAAGTTGATTGTTTTAGCGGTTCTGCGCATTTCTGGAGTTACAGAATCTGGTGAAACTCCGTAAATGAGGGCTGCTGTTGCTTTGTGGACATCGGTTCCGTTTATAAAAGCCTGACTCATATTTTTGTCTCCGGAAAGGTGGGCCAGAACTACAAGTTCAATTTGAGCATAGTCTGCAGAAATAAGGACTTTTCCTTCTGGTGCAGTAAATGCAGAACGGATTTTGCGGCCTGCTTCGGAGCGGACTGGAATGTTCTGAAGGTTTGGGTCACGGCAGGAAAGACGGCCTGTTGCAGTTCCAGTCTGTATGAATGATGTATGAATTCTGCCTGAGTTATCTACCAGTTTTGGAAGGGTTTCTACATAGGTTGATTGTAGTTTTGCCAGTTCACGGAATTCAAGAATCATTTTTGGTACGGGATGTTTTGATGCAAGATCTTCCAGTACTGTTGTATCTGTGGAATATCCTGTTTTTGTCTTTTTACCTTTTGGGAGATTTAATTCGTCAAATAAAACTGTCTGCAGCTGTTTTGGGGATGCAATGTTGAATTCATGACCAACTTCTTTGTAAATGGCAGCCTGTGCTTCAGCAATTCCAAGTGTAAGTTCTTTGTTATAGGAATTAAGGTTTGCTGAATCAAGGTGGATGCCTGTAAGTTCCATCTGGGTGAGTATTTTTAAGACAGGCATTTCTATTTCATAGAAGAGTTTAGACAGGTTTTCATTTGATTTTAATTCTGTACTAAGGGTGTTCCACAATTGGAGTGTAAAATCAGCATCTTCTGCGGCATAAGGAACTGCCTGTTCAAGTGGAACATCTTTGAAGGTCTGTCCCTTTGAAACAATCTGATCAAATTCTATTCCTGAAAGTCCCAGTTTTATTTCTGAAAGGTATTCCAGTCCGTAGGCTGATTTTCCTGTCATTTCTGGATTTAAAATCCAGGCAGCAATCATTGTGTCTACAAGGTTTGCTCGTAATTCGTAATTAGAAACTGGCAGGCTGCAATTTTTGAGGATTTCTGGATGATTTTTGAACTGTGAAGAGAAAACCTTTAAATCAAACTTTGCGTTATGCATAATCAGTGTTACTTGTGGATCTGTAAAAATACGCAGGAGTTGAGTCAGTCCATCTTTGAGTTCTATGTAGTTTGTCTCACTGAAAAGATCTGCTTCTTTCTGCTGAAGAGGAACGTAAATTGCATTGCCTTTTTCGTAGCAAAGGCTGAATCCTACAATTGCTGCACTTGTTGTTTCCAGAGAGTCTGTTTCACAGTCGTAAGCAATTGGCACATTTTTTTTAGAAAGATATTCTGTTATGTAAGATTCCAGATCAGAAAGTTTTGTGACTGCCTTGTAATTTGAAGTATCATTTTTTGTTATTACTGGGGCTGACGGTGGAATGACTTGTGTATCAATGAAGTTGTCTTTTATTTCTGTCTGTTTATTTTCTTCAGAATTTTCGTAAAGGTGATTTGCCCGTATATTTTCTTTTACTGTATTCTTTAGATTTGAAACTAATCCTAATTCTGTATAACTTTTAGCAACAGAATTTGCTTCGTATTTGAAAAGAAGTTCTGCTGCTGCATTGAAATTATAAACGTATGGTTCATGATTTAAAACATCATCAATGTCTGTACAAGGAACTTCATCAAAAAGTTTAACCAGTTTCTGACTGAAGTAGGCACTTTCTTTTCCATCAATAAGTTTCTGCTTCATTGCGCCTTTTAAATCTTCTATATGTTCATAAATGCCGTCCAGATTCTGATAATCGTTTAACAGCTTTGCAGCAGTTTTGACACCAACTCCATGGACTCCCGGAATGTTATCTGCTGTATCTCCGTATAAAGAAAGTAAGTCTAAAAGTTGAGAAGGTTTAACTCCCCATTCAGCTTCAACGCCTTCAATTCCTGTAATTTTCCATGTTGAGGCACCTGATTCTGGTTTTAGGAGCTGAGTTGTCTGTGTTACAAGCTGCATTAAATCTTTATCGCCTGAAAGAATTTTACAGTTACGTCCCTGAGCTTCACATTTTTTTGCAACTGTAGCTATGATATCATCTGCTTCATAACCGTCACACTGAAGTACTGGAATACCCATTGCGGTAAGAATATCACAAATCCATGGAATCTGGGCATGCAGATCTTCTGGAGTTTTGTTTCGGGTAGCTTTGTATTCAGGGTACATTTCATGGCGAAAAGTTTTTGTTTTTGAATCCATTGCAGCAATCAGGTATCCTGGTTTGTAATGCTGCATAATCCAATGCAAGTTCCTGAAAAAGCCAAATAAGGCTGATATGTTTTCACCTTTAGAATTTGTTAGTGGTCTTGAAATAAATGCAAAATAACAGCGGAAAATAAGTCCATAGCTGTCTAATATGTAAACTGTATTATCTGATTTAGTCATAGAATATAGTATAGCAGATTAATTCATAATGCGTAATTCGTAATGCGTAATTAATCAGAGCAAACGCATTATAAATGCTTTTCCGTGACTGGTAGCCAAAAAATCGGATTTTTGTTTATAATGCGTTTGCCCTGCGTAATTAATTCATAATTCATGAAAGCAAATTGTGAATCATGAATTATGAATTTTTGAATTATGAATTGTTATTTTACTAATTCTGTAGCTCTAGCTAGGGCTGGAGTGATGTTGTCGAAGATATTTTCTCTGCCAAGTTTGTCTGCCAGTCCTGTTTTTTCTATTAGCATGTAAGGTTGAGTATGAATACCTGAAATTACGATTGTAATTCCTTTACGGTCACAAGCTGCCTTACACTGTTCAAGAGCCTTAATACCACCTGCATCTAAATACAAAGTGTTTCTCATTCGTAAAACAAGAACTTTACAGTCTGCCTGAGCACGTTCTGTTGCAATTTCAAATTTGCGGACAGTACCAAAAAATAAAGGACCTTCAATTTCAAATACAAGTACACCTTCTGGAATGTTCAGGTTTTCTGAAGGCTGATCTTTTTTGATACCACCAGTAATTACTGATCTTTCATCCTGAATTTCACTTAAATCAATCATTTTCTTAATGAAGAAGAATGCTGCAAATCCAAGACCTACTTCAATTGCTACAGTTAAGTCTACAAAAACTGTAATGATGAATGTAACAAGGAAGACAAAAATATCTGATTTCTGACCTTTCATCAAAGCTTTGATAGCCGGGAATCCTGCCATATTCCATGCCACGTTAATTAAAATAGCTGCGAGTGCAGGCATTGGAATGTAAGCTGCATATTTTCCAAAGAAAAGGAGAATTAAAAGGAGAGTAATTGCATGTGTAATACCTGCAACTGGTGTACGTCCACCATTTTTGATGTTTGTGGCAGTTCTGGCAATAGCTCCAGTTGCTGGAATACCGCCAAAAACAGGAGATGCGATATTAGCTACACCCTGAGCAATTAATTCCATATTTGAATCATGTTTTGTACCAATCATACCATCTGCAACTACAGCAGAAAGAAGGGATTCAATAGCTGCAAGTACAGCAATGGAAATGGCTGTTGGGAAAAGATTTATTAAAGTTTTGATGCTGAAATCTGGAAGAGTTGGCTTTAGTTCTTTGATTGAAGGAATTGCATAGTGAGGTGATCCGTCAGCAAAAGTTCCGATTGTGTCACAGCGAAGTGATGTAAATTTTGAAAGGAGGACTGAAGCAACTGTAGCAACAATGATTACGATAATGCTTCCAGGAATCTTTTTTACAAATTTAGACCAAATAAAAATAAATGCCAGACAGATTGCTGCCATGGCAAATGAGTACCAGTTTACTGTTGCTGCAGAACGAAGGAAAGCAATCATTTTTGGAAGAAAGTCACCAGGAAGTTTAGAGTATTCTTCTCCAAGAATAATCATTGGTGTTGAAAAATCTGGATGGAGACCAAAGAAATCTCCTAACTGTCCTGAAGCAATTGTAACTGCAATACCAGCTGTAAAACCTGTTACGATTGTATAAGGAATGAATTTTACAAGACCTCCCATTTTAAAAACACCAAGGAGGATTAAAATAACACCGGCCATTACTGTGGCTGTTGCAAGTCCTGAAAGTCCATACTGAGCTGCAACTCCATATACTATGACTGCAAAGGCACCTGTTGGTCCACCAATCTGAACACGGCTTCCACCAAAGGCACTGATACAAAAACCTGCAATGATTGCTGTAAAAATACCGGCGGCAGGACCAACTCCGGAAGCAATAGCAAAGGCGATTGCAAGTGGTAAGGCAACTATACCAACAATTACACCTGCAATTAAATCGCTGACAAAGGCTTTTCCATTATAGCCTTTCATAGAATTTATTATTTCTGGTTTCATAATGAAAAGATTTTAGCGAAGTATAGGAGAGAAGGTCAATTGATGTGAAT
>JALEPQ010000049.1 GCA_022768685.1 Spirochaetia bacterium | reverse complement strand
TCTGCGCTTTTGTTTTTTACTAAACTGACTGTCCCTCCCAAATCTTTAAAAAGCAGCTCAAGTGGTTTTGAATCTGCCATAGTGAACTCATTTTCCTGATTTACCTCAATCATAGAACCATTTTCACTTACAAAGCTTTCTTTTCGTTTGTATGTAAAATAGTTTGTAAAGGTCTGTTCATTATTTAAAAGTAATGATTCTTTTCTTATGCGGACAGATAAATAATCATCTTTTTTGGGAAGATGATAATATGTATCTGATTTTTCTGTGTGGCCGCCATAAATGGCAATTTCATTGAGTTTAGAAATCACCTTTCCTCTGTTATATACGTGTGCCTTTAATTCAATCTCGTACATATTTCTATTATATCTTTTATATAAATTGAAGTCAGTAAGAAATTTTAATTCTTTTGAATATATTCTGATGAATTATTATAATGTGAACTTATGAAATTAATTTGTGGACCTATGGCAACTATTTCTCATCCTGCCTTTAGAATTCTGGTGGAACAGTTTGGCGGCTGTGATGAATATTATACAGAGATGATTAATGCAGGAACTGTTCTGACAAATGGTCCTTTTGAACATTATTATCTGGATCCTGCACCGGTACCAGAAAAACTTGTGTGGCAACTTACAGGCAGAACAAATGAACACATGATTGAAGCCAGTAGAATGCTGGTTGAATTACCGGGAATTGGTATTGATTTGAATATGGGATGTTCTGCTCCAGATATTTATAGATTTGGTGCTGGAATAGCCTGGATGATGAAACCTGTAAATGAAACTGAAGCTATGGTAAGAGGTGTTCAGCGGATTATTGAAAAATATAATGGAGAACATCCTGAAAATTTAAAACGATTCAGCGTAAAACTTAGATTAGGTGATGATAATTTTACAGATGATCAGTTTTACAGTTTTTGTGATATGCTTGTTAATAATGGAGTCCAGCTTTTGACTCTTCATCCCCGTACTAAAAAAGAAAGGCTTATAAGACCAGCTCGTTATGAATATTGTGAATATATTGCTGAACGTTATAAAGATATTCCTGTTTATTTAAATGGTAATGTAAAAGATAAGAATAGCTTTGATTATGCCATTTCAAAAGCTCCATCTGTAAAAGGAGTTATGATTTCCAGAGCAAGTGTAAAAGAACCATGGATATTTAAAAATTTAAAAGGACATTCACCTGTGGAAGTTGATATGAAGGAACTGGCATTGGAATATATACGGAACATTCAGATTTATCAGCCTGAAGAATTCTGGAAGACTCGGCTTCAAAGATTTTTTACATACTATGCAGATAATTTTAAATTCAGCCATTATGCTCAGACTCAATTTGTAAATTCAAAGAATATTGATGAATTGAAAGTTAAAATTAATGAATTTTTTGAAAAATGCCCGGAAGAACTTAAAAAAATTGTTTAAACTGCAAAAAAAATATCACTATCAGTAATTTGTAAGTTATAATCATTTAGTATGGAAAGTAGAGAGAATCCTATATTCGGAAGAAAAGTATTTTTTTTGAATCCCCCGTTACAGATTGAGAATTCTGTTCTTTCAATTTTAAAGGAATCTGAATATGAAGTTTATATTATCAGGGATTACAGAGATGCTAAACCGATTCTTGCTGAAAATAAAGATGCAATCTGTTTTGTAAATGTAGACAAACAGTTGGAAATGGATGTCTAGTATAATTTTATAAAATCTTTTAAGTATGACGAAAAAGTTTCTTCAATTTTTCTTGGTGTAATTTCATCTAAAATAGATTTAACTTATCGGGAAAAATTTCTTATGGATTTAAAACTTCCTGGAGGAATGATACTTCTTAATGAACCTGTAAATCAGACTGCCTTAAAAATAGAAAAAATTCTGGAAATTAATGGGGCTAAAGGAAGACGAAAGTACATCCGACTTGTATGTAAAGATTTGGAAAATGTAAAAGGGTACATAACTGTTGGAGATAAGATGTTCTTCATAAAAATCAACGATATTAGTTCTGTTGGTTTTGCCTGTACCTATGATTCTGCCTTTGAACCGCTTCTGATTAAAAATTCTGTATTTAGGGAAGTTACTCTTGAATTGGGAAATGATGTAAGAACCGTTTCCATGTCTCTACCAAGTGTTGTTTACGATAAAAAAAATATTAATGGTCAGAATATTGCAGTAATGCTTTTTACAAAGGAAGTTCCTTCAGAAAATAGAGCAGGAATCAGAAATTTTATATTCTCCGTATTGGAAAAGCAGACTGAAGATTTTATGAAGTCTTCCATGAAGGATATGACTGATTATTCAGAAAAAGTAGATTATCCTGAAGATGATTTTTCAGATATTGATGATCTTGAAGAACTTTAAAACATTCTTTCTTTTTTTATTCACTATCAAGTTGAAATTGAAATCATTACTCTTTTGTGCTACTTTAGAAAGCACACTTATTTTGAAGGTGCAAGCCCGCATCCGAAAGGTAAGTGAATATTAAACGGCTCACGCCAGAGTCGAAAACGAGGTAATAAAATGGCAAACGAAAAAGATACTCACGCATGTACCTTAGACAAAATCATCAGTCTTTGTAAGAGAAGAGGCTTTGTTTATCAGGCTTCTGAAATTTATGGTGGTCAGGCAGGTGCCTGGGATTATGGTCCATTAGGAGTAGAATTTAAAAGAAATATTCAGAATGAATGGTGGCACTACATGACTCAGCTTCATGACGATGTAGTAGGTCTTGATTCAGCTATTTTCCAGCATCATACAACATGGGAAGCTTCAGGACACGTAGGACACTTCTCTGATCCTATGATTGACTGTCTTGAATGTCAGGCCCGTCACCGTGCAGATAAATTAATTGAAGACTGGTGTGCTGCCAATAACTTTACTACAGATAAACCTGTAGACACTATGACTCATGATGAAATGAAAGCTTTCATTGATGAACATATTGATTGTCCAGCTTGTAATTCAAAAGAACACAAATATACAGATGTTCGTGAATTCAACCTGATGTTCAAAACATATCAGGGACCTGTTGCAGATGATTCACATTTAATTTACCTTCGTCCAGAAACATGTCAGGGTATTTTTACAGACTTTAAGAATATTGTTCAGTCTAACCGCATGAAAGTACCTTTTGGTGTTGCTCAGGTTGGTAAATCTTTCCGTAATGAAATTATTTTCAAAAACTTTATTTTCCGTACTTGTGACTTTGAACAGATGGAAATGGAATATTTCTGTAAACCAGGAACTGAAGACGAAGTTTTTGATAAATGGAGAAAAGACCGTTGGGCATTCTATCTTAAATACGGTATTCCAGAAACACAGCTTAAATGGCATCACCATGACAAATTAGCTCACTATGCTAAAGATGCCTACGATATTACATATAATTTCCCAATCGGTTTTGAAGAAATTGAAGGTATTCACTCAAGAACAGACTTTGACCTTTCTCAGCATCAGGCATATTCAAAGAAAGATATGTCTTATATTGATCAGGAAGACGGAAACAAAAAGTATGTTCCTTATGTAATTGAAACTTCAGCTGGTCTTAACCGTAATTTCTTGATGTTCCTTTGTGAAGCATACGAAGAACAGAATGTTTCTACAGAAGAAGGAAAAGAAGATTACCGTACTGTTCTTCATCTGGATCCTCGTCTTGCACCTATTACAGTTGCAGTTCTTCCATTAATGAAGAAAGATGGTCTTGCAGAAAAAGCTAAGGAAATCCAGCACATGCTCAAGGAAGATTTTGTAACTGATTACGATACTTCTGCTTCTGTAGGAAAACGCTATCGTCGTCAGGATGAAGTTGGTACTCCTTATTGTGTAACAGTTGACTATGATACTATTCACGAAACTAAGGAAGATGGCTCTAAGAATGAACTTTACAATACAGTAACAGTACGTTTCCGTGATTCAATGGAACAGGAACGTGTAGCACTTGATGATTTAGTTCCTTTTATTCAGAAGGCTATCCGCAACTACAAACCATATAGAAAATAATTAGGAGTATACATCCAAAGGGGTGGCAGGAATGCCACCTTGTAATTTTTGAAAGTTGTCTGCTGGTTTTTGTTTATAAGAGCCAGTATTTCAAAATTATATGGATGTAATTTTGAAATTGGAATACGTACGTTTAGGAAGAACAAATTTACTAATTTCTCGTGTTGCTTTTGGTGCCATGAGGCTTACTGAAGCGGAGTCTGAAGAAGAAGCTGCAGAAATAGTTCGTAAAGCTTATGATTCAGGAGTTAACTTTTTTGATACTTCACGTAAAAATCCAGAAAGTGAACATCTGCTGGGAGATGCCCTTTACGATATTCGGGGCAATGTTATTCTATCTACAACTACAACTTCTAAAACTGTTCAGGAAATAAAAAATGATCTTGAATCAAGTCTTATGGATTTACATTGTGATTCTATAGATTTGTATTCTCTTGAAACTGAAAAATTCTTACCAATGCCAAACGGTATTGATAATATCTATAATACATTTTTAGATTTAAAAAACTCAGGTAAAATCAAAAATATTGGTATTGTAACTACAAATATAGATACTGCAAAAAAAGCTGTTGAATCAGGTTTGTATGATGCACTGCAATTTCCTTTTAATATGATTCAAACAGACGTTGCAGAAGAAATTGTAAAACTTTGTGAAAATCATGATGTAGGATTTATTGCCATGCAGCCTTTGGGAGGTGGAGTGCTATCAAATATTCCACTGGCATTTGGTTTTTTAAGGCAGTATGAAAGTGTTATTCCTATCTGGGGTATAAAATCTATGGATGAGTTGAATCAGATTTTATATTTTAATGAGCATCCTCCTGTAATTGATGAAAAATTCAATGAGGATGTTGAAACAATCCGTAATTTCTTTAACTAAAAATATTAATATCTACTTCAACAGTTCCGTTACTTGAATTTTCTGCTGTTGTAGAGTCAACTTTTTTTGATGCACTTGCAGGTGATTCAGCTTTTTTTACTGGAGCAACAGGTTTTGAAATAGCAGATTCATTTTGTACCGGCTTATTCTGTTGTTTTTCTAATGCAAGTTTAAGAATATCATTTCTTTCCTGTTTAGTTAAAATTCTTACAACAGAAGTTTCATCAGGACTTGTATGAATGATTTTATAAGAACCATCAGCTTCAGTTTCTGTTAAAAGCTGGCATACAGGGAATTTTGGATTATCAGGATTTGTATCAACAACCATTGCCACTTTCTTATTTGAAAGATAAACGTATGAACCAATAGGGTAGAGTGAAACTGTATATAAAAGGGCTTTGATTACAGAATCATCATATTGTTTATTCTGGTTCTGAATCATTTCTACAATAGCTTCAAAAGTGGAACGTTCATCTCTGAAACTTCTTGGAGAAGATATAGCTTCATAGGAACAGGCAACCGCAATTATTTTTGCAATAGAAGAAATTTTGTCACCAGTTAGTTTTTGAGGATATCCATTCCCGCTTTCTTTTTCATGGTGTTGTAGAATTCCCAGTTGAATAGTAACTGAAAAGTTAAGGTTTTTTACAATCTGGTATCCAAAAAGTGTATGTTTTGTAATCTGATTTTTTTCTATGGCAGAAAGTTTTCTGTCTGTCATGTACAGCTGAGGTGGCAGACGCAGCATTCCTATTTCATGAAGAATACATGTTTTTCCTAAATCAATCATCTTTGAAAGAGGAAGATGGAGCTGCATTCCGATTGCAAGAGCCAGAACTGTAGTTCTCATTGAATGAGTAACAAGAAAGTTTTTGTTTGTCTTTTCTGAAGATGGATTTACCCTAAGAATGTATCTTTTATGTTCCTTTATGAACATACAAAGTGCCTGAATGGCTTCTGAAAGGTCATCTTCATCAATCTGTTTATGTGTAGTGTAAAAAGAAAATACGTTTTCAATATAGTTCATGTATTCATCATAAATACCTGTAACCATTTTCATTCGTAAATCATCACTTTTACCAATCTGAATGTGTTTGAAGTCTTCAATAGCCTGTTTTACTGTATTACTAAGTTTATCTGTAGTATTTTTAGGTGAAAAATTATCTTCAACTTCTTTTGATATTCCAATGTCCCCACCTAAGCTGATGTTTCCATCACAAAGTACATTTTCAAATCCCCAGTTTTTTAGGGCACTTATCATTCCTTCTGTAAGTTGAGCGGATTGAGGTAAGAGAATAAAAGAACTGTCAAGTATTAAGTCTCCGGTAAAGGATGCATCTTTTTTCAGGCTTTCTACAGAAATTGTTTCCACTATTATATTACTCCACTTTTATTATCGGCAAATGTTGTAGATTCTATAGTACTTTTTTACTATATGGCAAAATGTCAAATGAATGGGAATTTAATGAAGGTGTATTTAAAGAGGCAAAAAAAAAGCTGAAAAGTCTCACACTCTTTTCAGCTTTTTAATATTAGTAAACATAGATAATAAACAGGTGTCTGGATCTATTTTCCCACCCGAGATTTATTTAACCTACATTATATTTATCGGTGAGGGATAATTTTTCTTTAGCAAAAAATTGAAAAAAATAATTTTTTTAAAACTCTTCATCAAATTTTCAGTATTGACTAATAACTTATTTTTATAGATTATAAAGCCATTATGAGTGAGACAATTTTAACCCGCGCTGATCTTGAAAAACTTTCACTTTCACAGTTGAGCCGCCTTGCTGATGAGTATGGAATTGATGTTCCAGAAAATCTTGACCGTAGATTTTTAATTGCTGAGCTGATTGATGTTCAGGAAGATTATAATAATTCTGGTGATGAAATGATTATTTCTTCAGAAGATTCTAATCAATCTACATTTGTTCTTCCAAAAAATTACAATGAAACTCAAGTTTCTGGTGTGTTACGTAATCCAGGATGGTTATTTGTTTACTGGAATATGAGCGATAGTGATTCTCTTATGTTGAAAAGTGTAAGAAATTACGAATTAAGACTGCGTATTTGTTGTCTTGAAAATGCCAGGGAAGTTGTTCCTGAAGAAGCCTTTGAAGTGCTGGCTTCAACTGATGCACAGGAACAGTATGTACTTCTTCCTGCTGGAAAAAAATTCCTGAAAGTAGAGCTGGTTTATGTAGCTGGAAATACAGGAAAAGTTCTTGCTTTTTCTCCAGTAATTACTATTCCTCAAGGTTCCAGTCTTGTAAGTGATTTACAGATGGGTCGTGATACAGAATTTTCAGATATTTTAAAGTTATCAGAAATGGGAAAAGTTGTAACAGAACAATATACAAATCACAGACATTCTTTTTCATGATTTGATTTAAAAAAAGGATTTATTATGCTTAAAAACTTGAGTTTTATTATAAAAATTAATCAGGATTTTATTCGTCATACAGATGATGAAATCAAAAAAAATGCACCACTTCTTAATAAACTTTTTGAAGTAATTTCCAATACATATCTTCCTGTATTAAATATGCTTGAAGGTTTTGAAAAAGATGCTGTTCAAGCCAGAATAGGATTGGTTATTACGCCAGTACTTTGTAATCTGCTGTCTGATTCTGTAATTCAGGATTTATATGTTCAGTGGATTGAAAAAAGAATTGAATTTGGACAAAAAGAATTAATCAGAAATAAAGATAATGAAAAAATAACAGAAAATATTAAGCATATTGTTCAGAAATTTGAAAATAACAAAAAGGATTTTGTTGAAAAATATAATCAGAATCTGGTAACAGCTTTTTCTGAATATCAGCATTTAGGTTTTGTTGAACTTCTTGCAACTTGCGGAACTGATATTTTTATTCCTCACTATGCAGATATGAAAGAAATTATTTCTGCACAGATAGAGAGTGGTCTTCATTCATACAAACAGTTCTTTGGAGAAATTCCTGAAGGTTTCTGGCTACCAGAATTAGGTTATTCAAATGGTGTTGAAAAACTCATAAAAGCCTATGGTTATACTTACACTGTTTTAGATGCAAGAAGTATTTTGCTGGCAGAAAAAGCTCCAGAAAAAGGATTGTTTTATCCGGCACGAACAGAAAATTCTCTTGTTTTATTTGGTAGAGATGTTACTGCTTATGATGAAATTTTTGGTGAAGAAGGAATTATTACCTCACCAAGCTATAAAAATGAAAATAAAGATGTGGGATTTGAACTTTCCAGGGAAGAACTTTCATTAATCTGGGAAGATAAATCAGCTCGTATCTCTACTGGATATAAATACTGGAATAAATATTATAATGATGAAGAAAAGTCTATTTATGATATGGAGACTGCAAAAAAACAGGCTGAAGCAGATGCTGAATATTTTCTTACAAAAAAATCTGAAAAGTTAAATAAGGCAGAACAGCTTCTTCCAGAAAATGATTTTGTCTGCCTTGTCTGTGTTTTTGATGCTTATGATTTTTCACAAAACTGGTCTGAAGGTATTTACTGGCTGGAAACTGTTATTCGTAATGCAAAAAATTATGGAATTAACATTACAAGTTGTGACAAAATGCTTGAAAATCAGTACAGCCTTGAAAAGATTGTGCCATATTATTCTGCAGGAATTGGAACAGGTTATGGTGAAAATCTTCTTTCAAGCAAAAACTGCTGGATGATGAGATATATCAGAAAAGCCTGTGAACGCATGGTTGATCTTTCGGACCGTTTTCCAAATGATACCGGTTTGAAAACAAGACTTTTGAATCTTGGTGCAAAAGAATTGATGATGGCACAGAGCTTAAACCTTGCAAAGATGATAGACTCTGATGAAAATCCAGAATTTGCTGAATTAAGATTTAAAGAATCAATTGATATTTTTACAGCTGTATTTGATTCTCTTGGGTCAAATACAGTCAGTACAGAATGGCTTACAACACTTGAAGCAAAAGATTCTTTATTCCCATGGATGAACTACAGGATCTTTAGTAAAAAGCGTTAGTTTTTAATCTAACTGTAAAGATTCTTCAATCATTTTGAACATATCAATTTGAAGTTGAGCGCTTTGTATTCCTAAAATAGCCGGGTCAAAGCGCTTATTTAATTTTAAAGCCTGATTCCAGGTGTTTATGGCATTTTGCCAGTCTCCCTGGGAATAGTAAATAAGACCAGTTTTATATAGTTCATCAACTTTGTCAGAAATCAGGCTTCTTCCTTTGTCGCCAAAAAGAACTTTTGCAGAAATACTTATTTTATTTACAGGGTTAAAGGAAGTTGTTAAATCCAGAGAATAATTTGCATTAAAGCGGATTTTCATTGTTTCAAATTCAAACCCGGCAGAAATTTTTGGATTACCGCCTTTTAATTCAAAACCACCTAAAACAGAAAGAAAACTGGTAAACTGAATGGCAATTCCTGATTGAAGATATGGTATGAGATAAGTTGATGCATCAAAAAAGTTTACAGGCTGCTTAATATCTACAGAAATTAAAACTGGTTTTACCGGACGCAAAGAAATTCCTGCACAAAAGAGAGCAGGAAGTCCAGCGTCAATTTTGAGTCCTTCATCTGAACCTAAACCTGTAAAGGCGGCTCCCATGTTCATTGCTGACAGTCCAATTCTGACATTTGGATCCCTGGAAGAATAATATTTCAGGAAGTTGAACTGCATCATAATGCCAAAATCTGCCATAAAAGCTACAGCACTTTGTGAAAGTCCTGAATGACTTATAATTTCATTTGTATTATTGTCTGTGTAATCAGGCATTCCTCGTAAAGCTGTTTTAAATGTAGAGCCAAGGGCAATACCTTTAAAATTATATCCTGCTAAAAAATTGTAGGAACCATTAATTCCTGCAACAGTTTCTGAATAATATGATGAGGCAACTCTGTCTCCAAAAAGATTGTATTCTGTAAATGGCACATAAAAACAGGAAAGTAAAGTTCCCCAGCTGAAATTTCCTGTTCTGGTTGTAAAGGCAATGGAATCAAGTTTTGAATCTGCTATCCAGGAATTGTGGAACACGGAAAGCTGGGTTTCTTTTTGAATGGAGCCTGCTGCAGGATTGAATTGCAAAAAGGAAATATCATCACTTAAACCTGTATACGCAGATCCCATATTTTCACTGCGTCCCCCATAGGGAATTAAAAGGGATCTGAAAGTGGTAGATCCTTCATTTGAATCTGAAGAAAAAGAAAATACATCAGAAATAGTTTCCTGCACATCTGAAAAAGATAGACCGTAAAATTCTGCTGATAATAACAGGGTGAATGTGAGAAAAATTAATTTTTTTAAAGTATTTGCAGCAAACTTCATGGTTTTTAATTATATCAGATGTATATAAATCTAAGATATTGTCGGTTTTTTTCCTACTTTATATAAGTATATTATCCGAAAATAAAGTATACTGTTTTTTACGGTCAGAAATTTAAGGTTTTATTAGTTTGATAAATAATAACAGAAATTTGATTATTTTTATCTGTTTTTTTTCTCTTTTTTATGCTTCCCTTTTTTGTCAGCAAACTGATAAAAAAAGTGAAAGAAAGAAGCAGAAGGAAGACTTGTCTCTTTTTGAAATAGACAGACTGATTCGTAAGACAGAATATGATGAAGCACTCAGACAGTTAAACATCTACCTTGAAAAAAATCCTGAAAATTTTGATAACGCTCAGGTTCGCATTGGCCGTATTATGAATGCCAGAAAACAATATTCACTGCTAGCTGAAAAACTGATTGATTTAATTCTTACAGATCCAAATAACAATAAAGAAATTTATGAAATAACTGCCAGACTGGAACGTTTTGAACGAAATCCATCTGATGCTAACCTGCAGTTTATTGCGGATTTAAAAAAATCTGCAGAATTCAACTATTTCCGTTCTCTTTTTACAGAAATTCAGACGGAAACTGCACAGTTGACTGAAAAAAAAGATTATGTTGGTGCAATTGAAAAAGCAAAAGAAGGATTCTGGCTTTACAGGGAAAATTATGACATCCGATGGGAAGATAGTCCTGAAATTCTTAAAAAAACAGAATCTATTCTGACAGAGCTGAATCAGCAGATTTTGATAATTGAAAACAAAGATTTAAATAACAAATTGAATACTGCCGTAAACAATTTTATAAAAGCTGTAGAACAGGAAGATTATAACGAAGCTGGCAATCAGTTTGAGAATGTAAAAAATTATCTCATAGAATATAGTGCCGCAAGAAGAAAAATTTATGCAGATGGGTTTGCCCTGCAGTCGCTTTTTGATGAACTTAAACAAATTGATGAAGATTCAACTGATGCTTCCTTTTTGCCTTTTATGTTCCGTTTTATTTTTGGAATTGAATCAATTCCAGATTCGGGAATTGCAGGTGCAATAAATGCTCAGTGGAATTCTACAATTGGAAGAATGAATGAAAGTGTATTTAAAGTTGTTACCCTTAATTACAACAGATTTACATCCGCATTTGAAAAAAATATTTCCAGTACAGAAAATGAAGCACAAAGTTTAACCAGTATGATTGAGACATTGAATAAGGCTGTTTCCTTGAATTCTAAAGTTTTAGCCACATATTCGCTTACGGAAGTTGACAGAAAAGAAACAATTAAAAATCCCTATGAAGATTACTTAATTTTAAATGATTATCTTGTAAACATCGTAAATAATTCCCAGAGATTATATCTGGTAAACAGTCAGGTAAATACAGAAAGCAAAAAACAGCAGCTTTATCTGGAAAATTTAAAATCAGATACAACAGACCGGCATAAAAGTGAAATTGTTGAAAAACTGCTTGATTCTACTGCTAAAATGGGAGAGCTTGTTGGTGAAAAAGCTAAACAGGAACTTTCTTCTTACAAGTGGGCTTTGAACTATGAAAAACTTGAAGCTGATAATTGGAAAGATTTAACAGCCTTGTATACTCTGGTTCTTGATAAAGTTTTTAAAGATTCAAGTTCCAGCCTGAATGGTGCCTGGACAGAAATTTCAAGCTACTATAAAGAACGCTGTGAAAATCTTGTTGCAGAAGCTGAAAATTATTATCAGATTTCCCAGAAATACAAGACAGGTTTTTATCAGAAAGTCAGTGCTCCTGTGCATAAAGAAATCCTTAAAAATGGAGAGAGAGCTTTTTATTATGCAGATAAAATCGAAACTGATTCAGCCATGGATTTTGGAATTATTTATTCATATCCTGATATAAGTAAAAATTCTGCCGTGCTGACAGTCTCTTATGCAGATGCTTTCATACAGGCAATAAATGGTTTTGAAATTTTGCTTAATTCAAATTTTGAAAGTCATCAGCAGTGGAAAGTGGATGAGGGAATATCAAGTATAATTACAGATTTTAATAAAAACTGCGAAAATAATAAAAATGAACTTACCCAAATAAAAAATAAGGCTGTTGTATTAGAAAATGAATCTCAAAGTTTAATTGTAAAAGCTCAGGTTGCCAA
Source organism: Spirochaetia bacterium (assembly GCA_022768685.1). GTDB lineage: Bacteria > Spirochaetota > Spirochaetia > Treponematales > Treponemataceae > Treponema_D. The sequence goes on along the minus strand of JALEPQ010000049.1, from coordinate 6,365 downwards.
AAATGAAGCTGAAATTCGTTTTTCTGAAGCTGAAACTGCACTGCGTAAAGGTAATTTTGATATGGCTCGAAGAAAACTTCAAGATTCTCTTTCCAAATATGATGAATGTCTTACATATCAGAACAATGAAGATTTACGAAATGAATGTGATTACAAGTTACAATCTTTGGGTGAGCGAATTACAAAAAGCGAAAATGAACTTGTTGTAAAGGAAGTTCGTGAGCTTAAAAATCAGGCTAAAGATGCATATTTTAACGGCCGCTTTGACGATGCAGAAAAACTTCTTAATCAGGCTAAAATCAGATGGGCAGTAACTAACAGTATAGAAGATGAAGAAATTAAAAATCTGCAGAACTTTGTAAATACAGCAATTTCCATGAAAACTGGACGTGAGATTTTAGTTTCTGCACCTCAATATCCAGAAATGTCACAGCTTTTAAATATTGCCTATGAATATTACAATGAAGGTGAATCAAAAATAAAATCTGGAAACAGGGAAGAAGGAATAAAAGATCTTGATCAGGCACTGGAAAGTATACAGAAACTCCAGTATGTTTATCCCCTTCATCAGGAATCTGCAATTCTTACTCTGAAGATAAACAGACTGAAAGATCCAAAGAAATTTGCAGATGAATTTGGACAGAAAGTTCAGTCTGCCAGACAGATGTGTAAATCTCCTGCTACACAGCAGGAAGGTTATTCAAATCTTCTTGATTACTATGAACTGGAACCTGAATATAAGGGCTTAAAAGAACTTATTTATCAGGTGGAAATTGATATTGGAATCAGGCAGAAACCTGTTGATAACAGTGCTAAAAATAAAGCAAAAAATCTGTATAATGAAGCTAATAAGCTTTATAATTCTGCTGGTAAAGATGTTGCAAAACTTAATAATGCTCTTGCCAAAATAGAACAGTCTTTAAGTTTAAATTCTGATGACAGAGCTGCAATGGAACTAAAAGATAAAATTACTACAAGAATTGGTGGAAGTACATCTACAGTTCTTTCTACAGAAGATGAGCGACTTTATCAGCTGGCTATTCAACGATTGCAGAATAATAAAATTATTGAAGCCAATGCTATTGTTGAACAGCTTCTTAAGAAACCTCAGAATATTGGATCTCAAAAAATTAAGGATCTTAAGGTTAAAATTGACGCGAGAAGTTAATGGTAAAAAAATATATTTTCCGACATAAAAAAATTTTCTCTATAATCTGTTTTCTGTCAGTATTTACTGCTTTTTTATCTGCGTCAGATTTTTACTGGGAAAATCCAGAACAGCTTACAAATTACAGTGCTCAGTTTCCATTTACAATTTCAGATAATGAAAATTCCTATGCAATCTGGCAGGAAATAGATACTGAAAAAAAAGATATTTATTTAACTTTACGCAATTATCACTCATTAACTGATTTTGAAGAAAATAAACGCTTTGCAGGACCCTTTAAATATTCTGGAGATGAAATTCCAAATATTTATTCTGTGGCAGTAAATGGAAAAGGAATTCTTGCCGTAGCAGTTTTAAACGGTTCTTCTGGCATTTCAGTTTATTCTTCCAGCAATTCTGGAAAATCTTTTGAAGTTGTAAATCTGAAAACTGCTACTTTGATGATTGCTCCCCGAATTTATTCAACACATTTAAATGAATTCAAGCTTTTTACTTCTGTAGGAGAAGAAAATACTTTTACAATTTTTTATTCTGATTCTTCTGACGGAAAAAACTGGGGAAATTTTGAGCAATTTAAACCTGTTGCTGAATTAAGAAATCCTTTCTTACCATATTTGATTTCAAAAGATGATTATGATTCTGTTGTTTTGCAGGCTCATTATGTAAATCCTGCCAGCAATCGTTTTTCCTATCAACTTTACATTACAAATTCTGATACAACGGGTAAAAACTGGAGTACACCAGCCTTAATTTCAAATGAAAAGTCTTTTTCAGGACGAATGAGAAAAGATTTTTCTGCTTACCAGAATCAAAGACCTGTTTTATATAATTTTAAAAATAAAACTTACATTAACTGGGAACGAACTGATACTGTTGATTCTGTAATCTGGACGGGAGAAATTGATTCTGATGGATTTGTTGCAGGATCTTGTCAGGCAGTAACAAATAAGGGAAGTGCCAGTAACGGTATTTTCTTTAACTTTAAGAATAATCTTTATATTTCATGGTTTGATACTCGCAGGGGAAGAGAATCAGTTTACTTTGCCAGAAAAGATGGCAGTTATTGGAATGAAGAACCTCTTGTAGAAAATAAAAATCAAAATATGTTTATTTATCCTCTTGTGGTTGCAGACAGAACAGACGAAGGTGGAGAAAATCTTGCTTTTATTTTTCAGCAGGGATTAAATAAAAAGAAAAATATTGCTTTACTGCAGCCTGATAAGAGTGTTAATCCACCTTCCTTTACTCCTGTTTCCTATAAAAAAGATAAAAAATCTAATAAAACTGAAGTTCAGATTCAGATAAACTTCCCTGAGGATTCTTCTAATATTGCAGGATATTCTTATACCTGGTCAAAGGGGGTGCCAGAAGATTCTCCCAAGCAGCTTTTATATTTTGTCAGGGAAAATAAGCTGAAAATGAAGGCTTTTTCTGGAGATGGTGATTATTATTTAAATGCCAGAGTTCAGGATTATGCAGGGAACTGGTCTGAATGTGCAAGTATAAAATATACGCTGGATACAACTCCTCCAGAAGCTCCTCAATTTGATTTTGAAAATCTTGATAAATATGGTTTTGTAAATTCAAATACGTACAGCCTGTCCTGGAAAAAATCTTCAAGTGATGATGCGGTATCTTATGTTTACAAGGTGGAGTTTCTGGCAGATCTTCCTAAGAATTTAAGATCTTCTAAACGACATCCTTTAAAGAGAAATGTAGAAACTGTAAAAAGTGAACTTGAAACTCTGGAGAAAAAATACGAAAAGGCAATATCGCGTCAACGAAAGTTAAATAAATCTCAGAATCCTACTGTAAAGCTTTTTACAAAAAAATATTATGCACAGGACAATGGAATTTATCTTATTTCTGTTGCTGCAATTGATGATGCAGGAAATATAGGAAGTACAAATTCAAAAATCTTTTTCTTAAATAAATTTGAACCTTCTACATATATCTCTTCAATAAAACTTACCACAAATGAGGTAGGAGAACAGTTTCTGACAATTCTTGGTGGTGGATTTACTTATGATGGAACTATAAATAAAATTTTTATTGATAAAGATGGTGTTGAACCTTATGACCTTGTTTTAGAACGGTCAGAAAATCATTTTAAAGTGCAGAATGATAAACGCATATCAGATGTAAAACTTGGTTCTGATCTGGCAGAGGGTAACTATAAAATCGGATTATATCATACAGATCGTGGTTTATATGTAACAAAAAATATATTAAAAATTGAACAGAATGGTACTGTTAAAATTGAAACTGATTTTCAGCTGCCCAAAAGATATTCAGATGAATTTAAGCAGTATAAATATAAACTTACAATATATTCTGTTTTACTTGTTTTAATAATTTCATTACTTGTCTTTATTTTAGTTTTTATTACTCACTATGTGAAATTCGCTGTTTATGAAAAAACTCAGACTGCAAAAGAAATAGATATTTTGATTTCAGGAGCTTCTATGGCACAGAAAAAGAAAGAGCATTTACCGTCCTTACGTAGAAAATTAATTATCTTTACATATCTTTTAATCATGGTGATTATTGTTGCCGTATCTATTCAAAACGGATTGAATACTGTAAAACTTCAGAAAAATACTATGGCACTTGCTTTACAGAACCGTTCGGAAGTTCTTCTGGAAAGTTTAAGTTCCGGTGTAAAAAATTTCTTCCCATCCAACAATATTCTTGAATTAACATCCTTGCCATCTCAAAAAGAGGCTATGGAGGAAGTAAAGTATATTTCCATCATAGGTCAAAAACTGGAAGATTCTTCAGCTGAAAATTTAAAATATATATGGGCAACAAATGATCCTGACATTGATTCAAAAATGGATACTTTTGAATTGAATTATGGCGTTTCCCAGATTACTGAAGAAAAAATTCTTGAAATAACTTCAAAGATGCCTGAATTAGATAATCGTATTGGAAAGGAAGTAAATGCCCTTTCCGTAAAAGTTGATGAACTTGCTGAACAGGCCAGAATTATGGGAATTTCTGATATAGAAAAACTGGAAGTTATTTCTTCTCAGCAGGCAGATCTTAGAAATAAAATTGATGAAATATTAAATCGTTATGCAAAGGAAAGTGCAGGTTCATATCCCTACTTTAATCCAGATAATCTTGATATGGAAAATACAGATTATATTTTTTATCGCCCTGTAACTTACAGAAAAGGGCAGTCTGGAAATTATGTACATGGTCTTGTTTATCTGGAACTTTCAACAGAAAATCTTGTTAGTGCTGTTCATCAGGAAACCTTAAATATTGTAAAAAATGGTGTTTTGATAGCTCTGGCCGCTCTTATTTTAGGTGCTCTTGCAGCATCATTGTTTGCTTCATTTATTGTAAAGCCAATAAAAAAACTTGAGCAGTATGTGATTAAGATTGGTCAGACTAAAAATAAAAAGGACCTTAAAAAACAGGGTGATATAAAAATAAAAACAAAAGATGAGGTTGAACGACTTGGAAATGCTGTAAACCTCATGGCTCATGAATTGATAAACAACGAAATAGAAAATGATCTTTTGATGGACGGATCTTCTGTTCAGAATGCATTCTTGCCCTTGGTAAAAGGGACTACATATTCCGAATATGACGATTCTATTATTCAGTGTTATGGTTATTATCAGGCTCAGACTGGTGTTTCTGGTGACTTTTTTGATTATCGTAAACTGGATGATTCCTGGTACGGTTTTATAAAATCAGATGCTTCCGGTCATGGTGCACCAGCAGCTTTGATTGTTACTGTTGTTGCTACAATTTATACAGAATATTTTAAAAACTGGTCATTTAAGAAAAACGGGACAAAAATAAATACTGTCGTAAATCAGATTAATGATTTTATTTCTAATTTGAATCTAAGCGGAAAATTTGCAACTTTAATGGTTGGTCTTTTTAATCATAGAACAGGTGAACTTTATTTGTGTAATGCTGGAGACAATATAGTTCATATTTATGAAGCTTCAACTCACAAAGTAAAAACAGTTACTCTGGCAAATACACCAACTGCCGGAGTTTTCAGTACTGATATGGTTGATATGCGTGGTGGATTTAAAGTTGAAAAACAGATTTTAAATCATGGGGATGTATTATTTCTCTATACTGACGGAATTGAAGAATCCACCAGACGTGTCCGCTTTGCAGATTTTACTGTTCAGAAAACAGAAACTAAATCAACAAGAATGAATGCTGAAACTCATCAGATGGAAGAATTTGTAAAAATCGAAGATAAAAAAGAGGAATTTGGTCCGGAAAGGGTATGTGCAATAATTGAGTCTGTATTTAATAAACAAAAATATGAACTTACCAAAGAGGAAAATCCTATGCCGGCTGAAAAACTGGAATTTGATTTTACTGGTTGTAAAGGTTCCCTGGAAGATGTGATTTTTGCACTTGCTTCAATGGAAAAAGTTTTCCGTCTTTATAAACCAGAGAACCAGGTTACTTTGGAGGATTACATTAGAATTGACCGCAAAATTGATGAATTTATGTCTTTATATTTTAATCGGTATGATTATTATTCAAAAGATAAAGTTGAAATCCAGGGACTGAAACAATATTTTGACTATAATTTTATGCGGGAGGATGAACAGTCTGATGATCTTACTTTGCTGGCACTAAAAAGATTGTAAAAAAGTTTGTTTTTTGAAAATTCTATTATTATAATTATTTTAAGAGGAAAAAAATGAATACAGAAGAATTTACATCAAAAGTAAAAGATTTTTTTAATAAAGGTGCAAAAGCATCTAAAGAAGCATTTGAAAAAGCTGGAGATAGAGTTCAGGAATTTTCTGATAAAAGTGTTATCCGCCTGGAAAAGAAACAGCTGGAATCTAAATTGGAAGCAAAATATGCTGAAATCGGAAAGCTGATTCTGGAATCTGGTGCATCTGTAAGTTTTTCTTCTGATGGCGAAACTGAAAAATATTCTGAATTAGTACAGGCTTCAAAAAATCTGAAAGAAAATATAGCAGAAAAAGAAGAATCTTTGAAATAATTAAAGGGTAGGAATTAGGAATGGTTAATATAATTCCTAATTCCTAATTCCTGATTGTGTTATCTTTGTACGGTTCCGTCGTGAACTTTTTTTGCTGTGTCTGCACCTTGTAAAATTCGTACTAATTCCATAGCAAATTGTTCTGCAGCACCAGCACCCCGTCCAGTGACAATATTTCCATCTGTAATGAAGACT
>JALEPQ010000025.1 GCA_022768685.1 Spirochaetia bacterium | reverse complement strand
TTGTGGCTGCTGCGAAGCGGCAGTTCAATAGTTTCTATACCACAAAAAGCGTGTAGCGCATTATTGCGCGGTTTTGAATCACGCAACCGTGACTGGGAGCCAAAAAATCGGATTTTTGTTTATAATGCGTTTGCCCTGGCATATAAAAAGATGTAAATATATAAAAAGAGGGATACGATTATGATGAGATCACTTTATGCTGGTGTTTCTGGTTTACAGAATCATCAGACAAGAATGGATGTTATTGGTAACAACATTTCTAACGTAAACACAACAGGTTTTAAACGTGGACGTGTTCAATTTCAGGATATGATTAGTCAGCAGATGTCAGGTGCCGCTAAACCAACAGATGAACTTGGTGGTGTAAACCCTAAAGAAGTTGGACTTGGTATGACAGTAGCTTCAATAGATAATATTTTTAATCAGGGAAACTTACAGACTACAGGTGTTTCTACTGATTTAGCTATTCAGGGTAATGGATTCTTTATCTTAAAAAGTGGGGAAGAATCTTTTTATACACGTAACGGTGCTTTTGGAGTTGATTCAGAAGGAACTTTAGTAAATCCATCAAATGGAATGAAAGTTCAGGGATGGATGGCTCAGGATGTGAATGGAGAAATGGTAGTAACTACTGCAGCAACTCCTACTGATCTTATTATTCCAGTAGGTTCAAAAGATCCTGCTAAAGAAACAACAAATGTAAATTTTTCATGTAACTTAAATAAAAATACACCAGAAATTATGGAAGGTGCTTCACCAGAGGATGTAATCAAAGGTACATGGGGTACTGAACAGAAAATCTATGACAGTTTTGGTAATGAACATATGCTTTCCGTTTCATTTACTCGTGTAACAGGATCTGCAAATCAGTGGCAGGCAACAGTTCAAGTTGATCCTGATAATGCTGATTTTACTTCAACTCGTGTAGGAATCGGAACAACAGATGGAGTAGAAAATACTTTTATTGTAAGTTTTGATAATTTTGGTGCACTTGAATCGGTTACAGACTCAGCAGGTAATGTTTCAAATCCAGAAGGTCAGGTTTTCCTTACTGCTTCATTTAATGTTCCTGATTCAAACGTTGATGAAGAAGGTAATCCTTATAGACAGACATTAAATATCAATTTAGGAACAATAGGTTCTTTTAAAGATACTATTACACAGTCTGCTTCAAAATCTACAACTAAGGCTTTTTATCAGGATGGTTATACAATGGGTTATCTTGATAATTTTAAAATTGATGCAAGTGGTACTATTACAGGTGTATATTCAAATGGTACAAACCGCACTATAGGTCAGATTGCTTTAGCATCATTTACAAACCAGCAGGGATTGGAAAAAGCAGGTGATAATACTTATGTAGCTTCTAATAACTCAGGTATGGCTCGTATTGGTGAATCAGGTGTTGCCGGTCGTGGTACTTTGATGGCTGGTGCTCTTGAAATGTCAAACGTTGATTTGTCAGAACAGATGACTGATATGATTGTTACTCAGCGTGGTTTCCAGGCTAACTCAAAAACAATTACAACAGCAGATACTTTGCTTGAAACTGTTCTTTCATTGAAACGCTAATTCAGGTCCTAGTATGGTAGATTTTTTTAGTCTGCCATATAAATTATAACGTCTAAAATATTTTTGCCCGAGAAAGTAATCCATCAACTTTTTCGGGCAATTTTTTTAAGGTGATTTTATGCTTTTGTTAATTAAACTTGCAGTAGTATTTATTGTTTCCTTCATATTATCAATACAAGATTTAAAAGACCGTAGAATAAGCTGGTGGATTATTGTTCTTGGCGATCTGATTTTTATTTGCTTACAGTTGTTTGATTATGGGTTGCTTAATGGAAAATTAGAAGCATCATTCTGGCTGTTTCCTGTTCAATCTTTCTGTATGTTTTTATTTTATCTGCTTGTCCGTATTATTTCTGGAAATAAATTAGGTTCAGGCGATGTTTTATTTGGAACTTTTATTGGATTATGTGTAAAGTGGAATTTACTTTATTTAACGCTAGTAATTACCGTAATCTGTGCAGATATATACTTTTTTTTAATATGGAAATTAAAAAAAATAAACCTGCAGACCATAAAGATTCCCTTTATACCTTTTATGTCTGCAGGTCTAATTTCTGTATATTTACTAGACTTCTTTGTGGAAAGGTTTTAAGATTTCCACAATTTTTTCCTTTTTGAACAAGGTTGCATAATTATAGGCACTCATTCCCATCATGTCTTTAACATCAGGATCAGCACCTGCTTTAGCCAGCATTTCTATAATTTTGTATCTGTCTGCACCTACTGCTAATACAAGATTTGACTGCCCCTCTTTAGATATAGTATTTACATCAGCGCCTTTTTCTATTAAAAGGGAAGTCAGAGTTTCATTTCCACGCCAGACTGCATCCATTAAAGCAGTGTAGCCTCTGTCTTCACTTACGGCATTAATATCTGCTCCCAGTTCAATAATTTTTTTTGCAAAATCTTCATTATCATTACGAACTGCTATATTCAGCATAGGTGTACCTAAATCATCTCTTGAATTAATGTTTATTCCACCGTTTATGAACAAGTCAAAAATTTCAGGTTTATTTTTTGCTATATAAATTGCAAAACAATCTTCTGTAAACGGAATGCCTTTTTCAAGGAGAATATGTTTTGCATTTCTAGCTGTATCTTCTTCAAGAATATGGTTATATTGCTTTGAAATAAAATTGCAGATTTTTTTTTCATCTTTTTCATAAGCAACAGCATTTTTTATGAAAACTGAAATACCTTTCATAAATTCCAAATTTGTAACAATTGTAATGTGTTTTGCAACTAAAAAACCACCTAAGCCACAAAGAAGTTGTGTTTCCTCAGTAGAAAATTTATCCTGATGTTCAGAATAAATTATACATAAAGATAATTCCTGCATAATTTTTTTAGATTTAACAAGATTATCCAGTATAAAATCAGAAGTATATATTTTGGCTGTTTTTTCAAGTTTTTTAATTTCTTCAGAAATTTTTTCTGAAAATTTAGTTTCATCAGTAAGTATTAAAAAAGTCATGTGTTAATTATAACTTATTAATGTAGATTTTCAATTTTTTTAATGAGGAGAAAAACTCTTTTTTTATTATAAATACATGATTCTTTTGAAATATAATTATTCAAATCTGATATACTTATTAAAATAAGTATGTATTTAATATAAGTTTACAATTAAAAAAGAGGTATTATCATATTCAGGAAGGCTCAAAAACTGGAAATTTAATTGATTTTCAGTAATAGACGGGAGAAGATATGAGTAAAATTAAATATATATTGCTATTTCTGACATGCTTATTTTTGACAGGCTGCATAAATTATAATTTATATTATAATAATATAAACTGTAGTCTTGACAAGTCTTCATATAAAACTGATGAAAATATAGTTTTATCTTGTGAAGGTGTATTTGCGGATAATAATTTTAAAGGATATCTTTCCATTGAGTTTTATATAAATAAAATTGTAAATGGTGAAAAAATCTACGATGACAAGCCAATTTATACAATTGTAGACTGTGGAAATCTTAAAAATACAGCATGCGTAGACAATGTTTTTGTCGCATACATATTAGATAATTCTCACTTTAAAGAAGTAAATGAAAAAATAACCTTAAATATTTCTGAAGCAGAAGAATATGAACTTCATGTAATACTTGTTAGTTATGTAAATCATGCACCTATTGGACAGGAAAAAGATTTTCGTTTAAATTTTGTAGTTATAGATTAGCCGTTCTGTATATGAAGAAGACTATTATTATCAGTATTGTCTTAAAATAATTCCAAATATAAAACCAAAAAATTATTTCATGGTGATCTAAAATCTGCTGTAATAAAAATTTAAATTTTTGATTTTTTTTATCATTTGATATTGAATTTACCAGGTGTTAATAATAGAATTGGTAAATGTCTGTTATTACGCTAGATATAGTGTATTTTGGAAAATAAAAAATAATATAAACACTATTGACAAATCTTAAAAAGTATGTGAGGGGATTATGAAAATTATTAAACGTAATGGCGAAGAAGCAATCTTTGATATCAGAAAAATCGAAACAGCTATTTCTAAAGCTAATAAGGCTATTCCTGAAAGTGACAGACTTTCTGAGGAATATATTAAGGCTGTTGCTTCCAGAGTTGCAGAAAAATGTAATGCCAGTAAAGTTCAGCTTAACGTGGAAGCTATTCAGGATTTGGTTGAAACAGAACTTATGCGCATTGGTGCATTTGATCTTGCTAAAGTTTACATTACATATAGATATCGCCATGCGCTTATGCGTAAACAGAACTCAACAGACCAGCAGATTCTTTCTTTACTTGAATGTGCTAATGAAGAAGTAAAACAGGAAAACTCAAATAAAAACTCAACTGTTGTTTCTGTTCAACGTGACTATATGGCGGGTGAAGTTTCTAAAGATATTACAAAACGTTTCCTTCTTGATGAAGATATTGTTCAGGCTCATAATGAAGGTCTGATTCACTTCCATGATGCAGATTATTTTGCCCAGCATATGCATAACTGTGATCTTGTAAATCTTGAAGATATGCTTTTGAATGGAACTGTAATCAGTGGAACAAAGATAGATACTCCTCATTCATTTTCTACAGCATGTAATATTGCTACACAAATTATTGCACAGGTTGCTTCAAGTCAGTATGGTGGACAGTCTATTTCTTTAGCACATCTGGCACCATTTGTTGATGTAAGCCGCAAAAAGCTTATCAAGGAATTAAATCTTACTGTTGAAGAAACTGGCGTTCAGTTTACTAAAGAGCAGTTTGATAAGATTGTAGAACGTCGTCTTGCAGATGAAATTACCAGAGGAGTTCAGACTATTCAGTATCAGGTTGTTACATTAATGACAACTAACGGTCAGAGTCCTTTTGTAACAGTATTTATGTATCTTAATGAAGCAAAAAATGAACAGGAAAAAGCAGATCTTGCATTGATTATAGCTGAAGTATTAAAGCAGCGAACAAAAGGTGTAAGAAATGAAAAAGGTTATTGGGTAACACCAGCTTTTCCTAAGCTAATTTATGTACTTGAACCAGATAATATTGAGGAAGGTTCAAAATACTGGTATCTCACTGAATTAGCAGCAAAATGTACTGCAAAACGTCTTGTACCTGATTATATTTCTGAAAAGAAAATGTTTGAATTAAAAGAAGGTAACTGTTATCCATGTATGGGGTGTCGTTCATTCCTTACTGTTTATAGAGATGAAATTGGTAAACCTAAATTTTATGGCCGTTTTAATCAGGGAGTTGTTACAATCAACCTTGTAGATGTGGCTTGTTCTTCTGGAAAAGATATGGAAAAATTCTGGAAGATTTTTGATGACAGACTTGAACTTTGTTATCGTGCACTTATGGCTCGTCATAAGCGTCTTCTTGGTACTCCTTCTGATGTAGCCCCAATTTTATGGCAGAATGGAGCTTTAGCACGTCTGGAAAAAGGTGAAGTAATTGATAAACTTCTTTTTAATGGTTATTCAACAATTTCATTAGGTTATGCAGGTTTGTGTGAATGTGTACGTTATATGACAGGTAAACCTCATACAGATCCATCTGCAACTCCTTTTGCATTAGAAATCATGCAGCACATGAATGATATGTGTGCAAAATGGCGTGAAGAAACAACAATTGCTTTTAGTTTGTACGGAACCCCACTTGAATCTACAACTTATAAGTTTGCAAAAGCTTTGAAAATGCGCTTTGGAGAAATTCCAGGTGTTACAGATAAAAACTATATTACAAACAGCTATCATGTTCATGTAACAGAAGAAATTGATGCATTCTCTAAACTCACTTTTGAAAGTCAATTCCAGAAACTTTCTCCTGGTGGTGCTGTAAGTTATGTTGAAGTTCCAAATATGGAACAGAATATTCCTGCAGTTCTTTCTGTATTAAAACATATATATGAAAATATCATGTATGCAGAATTAAATACAAAATCTGACTGCTGTCAGAAATGCGGATATACAGGGGAAATTCAGATTATTAAAGATGATGATGGAAAACTAATCTGGGAATGTCCTCAGTGTGGAAACAGAGATCAGGCTACAATGAACGTTGCCCGCAGAACTTGTGGTTACATTGGTACACAATACTGGAACCAGGGTAGAACACAGGAAATTCAGGAACGGGTTCTTCACTTGTAGGTTTTTGTATGAAATTTGGTGCAATAAAAAAATTTGATGTTGCTGATGGTGAAGGTGTAAGGGTTTCTCTTTTTGTAAGTGGTTGCCGAAATTGTTGTCCCGGATGTTTTCAACCTCAGACATGGAATTTTGATTATGGAGAGGATTTTACATCTTCTACAGAAGAAGAAATTTTAAAGTCTCTTGCACCTTCTCATATAAAAGGATTCTCACTTCTTGGTGGGGAACCTTTTGAGGAAGAAAATCAGGTTGTTTTAGCACCGTTTTTAGAAAAACTGAAAATAACTTATCCTGAAAAAGATATATGGTGCTGGACAGGATATATTTATGAAAAAGATTTACTTTCTGGTGGAAAAAAACACACTGAATACACAGAACGAATGCTGAATTGTATAGATTTTCTGGTTGATGGTCCATTTATCCAGGAAAAACGAAATTTAATGTTGAAATTTAGAGGGTCTGAAAATCAACGTTTATTGAAACTAAAGAATGGAAAGATTGTTGATATCCAATAAATTTTAAGAAATTTTAGAAAATGTTAAGTTAATGTATTGACATAAAATAACGTTTCCTATAATATGTAATACATCAACGCCGCAGTAGCTCAGTTGGTAGAGCGCCGGACTGAAAATCCGTATGTCGTTGGTTCGATTCCAACCTGTGGCAGTTAAGCTTCTGACTTGTTCAGAAGCTTTTTTTTTGCAAAAAAAATTATATATCAATTCAAAAATCTAGTTAAATAACGGTTTTCTATTTATAATATAAAAATCATGTGGAAACCTTTAATAAAATTATTGAAATTAATCAGTTCTAATACAGATCCTGGGGCTATTGCAGCAGGATTTTCAGCTGGTATTCTTCTGGGTTTTATGCCAAAAAACAATCTGCTTTGGTATATTTTAAGTATCTTCATTATTTTTCTGTATATTCAGCGGACTACTTTTTTACTTGCAATGGCACTAGGTTCCATTCTTTCTGTTTTTCTGGATCCAACTTTTAATCAATTAGGGATTTTTATACTATCAAATGAAAAATTGATTCCTTTTTTTTCTGCCGCTCTTGATATACCTTTTGTTTCACTTACAAAGTTTAATAATTCTGTTGTAATGGGAAGTCTGATTTGTGGCATTGTTTTCTATATTCCGCTTTTTTTTCTTGTAAAATTTATCGTAATTTTATGGCGAAAATATGTGGCTCAGTTTTTTCAAAATTCAAAACTATATAAACTTATAAAAAAAGTTCCTTTAGTTTCAAAAATAAAAGTTATAATCGAATCAGATATTGATTAATATGGGTTTATAAAATGGCTAAGAAAGAAAAAATTGAAAAACGAAATATAAAAATAAATAAACTTCCTGGAATATTTAAAAAATCTTATAATGAAAAAAAATTAAACAAAAAAATATTACGACATATTTATATTCCTTCTGATAAGTCTTATATTGAAGGTCTGTTTGAAAAGGGGAATAATCCTAAAAAAGCTGAATTATTTGCAATTAGTAGAGAATTATTATTTACTAAAAAAGAGCTTAAAAAACTTAAGCGGTTATCAAAAGAGATAAAAAGTCATAAAGGAAGGTTTAATTTCGGAGCAATAGCAGCTGTTTTTATTTTACTTGCAGGCTTATGTGCTGTTACTTATTTATTTAAAGATACAGCCATAAAGATTGGAATAAGAAAAACTTGTGAATCAATTTTTAATGCAAAAACAGATATAAAATCTGTGAAATTAGATTTATTTAAATCTTCTTTGTCAATTAAGTCTATTGCTATAGGCGACAGTAATCATGAATTTAAAAATATTTTCGAAGGTGAAAATATCACAGTAGACATAAATGTTCCTCAAGCTTTTAGAGGCCGATTTGTTGCAGAACAGCTTTCCTGTGATGGAATGAAATTTAATACAGAAAGAAAAACAAGCTGCAAACTTCCTGAAAAAAAGAAAAAGGAAATAAAAAATAATAAACAGGAAAAACAGGATAAGAACAGTTCAACAGTAAATCAAGCTGACAATAAAGAGTTGTTAAATAAAAAGAAAATAGAAGCTGCCAGTCTTATTAAAAGCAATATTACAGCAGTTTTAGGAAGTTCTGATCCTGAAGAAATTATAAATAATGTAATGTTGAATTTTAAATCTCCTGTTGCAATTGAGGATTCAATCAACATAACTAACCAATTGATTGAAAAATGGGAGCCAAAGCCTGTGGAAGTTGCTAATAAGGTTACAGATTTTTATAAAAGCACGGTTGAACTTTCAAAAATAGATGTTTCTAAAGTTCCTGATGTGCCAACTTTAATGAAAGATATAGAACTTGTTACAACAGCTATAAATAAGGGAAATGATTTAAAAAATGAAATTGAAATTATTTCTAATGATATTCAAGTTGACTTTAATTCAATACAAAATATGACAGCTTCTGTAAATAAGGCTGTTAAGGAAGATATGGATTTTGCTTCTGAGACATTAAATTCCGTAAAAGGAATAGGAAAATCTGCTGCTTCTATTTTTGAAAACGGACTTGATTCTATTGGATATGAAGTAATGGGAAAATATTATCCTTATGCTCAAAAAGCAGTGGGAATTCTGAATAAACTGCAAAATGATAATAAGTCTACAACAACGCCTGAGAAAGTAAAGAAGACTCAAAAAAGAATGGAAGGCATTACATTTAATTATGGAGCAGAATATCCTGAATTTCTTATTGAAAAAGTTTCTGTTTCAGGAGAAAATTTTACCGTCTTCATTGAAGAATGTACAAATAATCAAAATGTCAGAAATAAACCTATGAATGTTTCTTTAAATTTTAATGTAAGTGAAGTTATGCATAATGCAAATCTTCTTGTTGATGCACGTTCAAAACAGAATAAAGAAACTTCTGTAAATATTAGTTATGATGGAAATGGTTTTAATACAGCAATAGATGGTCGGTCTATAGCTGTTAAAACTGGAGTTCCATCCCTTTATGGAAAAACAAATATTCATTTAGAAGGTTTTGCTACTGCAAGTTCATTTTCAGCAGGAGGATCTGTATCTATTCCAAATGTAAAATTGACATCTGATGGATTTGATAATGACATGCTTACAAAATATTACTTGCAGGCATTAAATACTGTAGATAAATTAAATTTTGACTATAAAATAAGAATAGACGAAAATGGTCCCGATTTAAAATTAAGTGGAAATTTTGGTGAACAATTTGTAAAAGCAATTTCAACAGTAGCTAATCAGATTGGAAATGATGTAAAAAAAGCTGCTTTTACAGAAATTAATAAACAGTTAAACAATGCTAGTAATGAGTATTTACAGAAGGCAAAAGAATTTGCCGGTATAAAAGGAGATGTAGATATTCAGAATTTGCGCTTAGATAATATTCAGGCTGAATTGCAAAAGAAAATCAATGAATTTCAAAAACAGGTAAATGTTTATGCAGAGGCGGCAAAAAAACAAGCTGAGGAAGCTGCAAGAAATGCTGCAAAGCAAGCGGCGGAAACTGCAGCTAAATCTGCTCAAAATGCAGTTCAGCAGGCTACCAATCAAGCTGCAGATGCTGCTAAAAACATGTTAAAAGGTTTAAAGAAATAATTATTGAATTTTATTTTAAGAAATTTTTCTTAAACATCTTTTCACTTTTTTAATTTTCTGTTATATTAATTAAACCAAGCCGCAGTAGCTCAGTTGGTAGAGCGCCGGACTGAAAATCCGTATGTCGTTGGTTCGATTCCAACCTGTGGCACGAAAAGCTTCTAACCTAGTTAGAAGCTTTTTTTTGCCCAAATACTTATGTTATAAGGAATTAGGCAAAAATCGTACACACTTAATTCTGATTTTATTCCACCTTTTTTGATTGAACTAGGACGAATAAAAACCAGTTTTTTAGGCTTTGTGTCCTGATTATGCATGG
>JALEPQ010000124.1 GCA_022768685.1 Spirochaetia bacterium | reverse complement strand
TGCAGATGGTAATATAGATGCCGGTACGATTAACTGCAAAACAAATAATTTCTGTGCTAAAAGACAATGGGTTTGAACTTACAGGGCAGAAGGGTTCTCATCAAAAATGGCATAATTCAAATACAGACGCAACTACTATTGTTCCCTGTCATGGAAATAATCAAATAGCTATAGGAACTATATACTCAATTATCAGAGCATCTAAACTTGATAAAAGTTTATTTGGTTTTTAAATAAAGAAAATAACTAAGCAAGACAACATTTTACCATTGATTTGTCGCCCTTTGTATCAAGATAGATGTCGCCTGATGGAGGAGCATCTATATCAAGTATACAACAACATTTAAGAAAGCAGTACTAAGAAAAGTATTGCCGCCAGAAAACAATTTTAATACCGTTATCAATCATGTTTTTTTCTTTAATAATCTGCTTTCTATATTCTTTTTATTCCGATTCTTTTTTACCATTAATATTTTCTGACAGGTACTTTTCTTTCAGTTCTTTTACAGTAAGGGTATGACCGTCACGGTTATCAACGATGTGATGATATGGTTTTATGTAATTTGATTTATCAAGTACGGTATCAAAATCAGAGTTCATAATGTATACATAGCCTTTATTATCCACTGAAAAAGAATCGCATAATATTTCCTTATCAATAGTATGCCAATCAATGGTAAAAACAGAATAATTATACTTATATTCTTCCAGAACCTTTTTTCTTTCAGATTCGTAATTTCTTTTAAGTTTCATAAGGTCATTTCTTGAATATAATTCACTATCAACTCTGGAGATACCAAGACTAATAAAAAAAATAGCGTTTTTCATTAATTACATTCCTCAGTTTTTCAAGATTTCTTATCGCCCGAACGCATGAGCCCTTAAAACGGCGTTCATTTTCGTCTGATAGCCTTTTCCCTGGCTCTTGTACCACTCCAGAACATCGGTATCAATACGTATGTGAATTTCCGTTTTTGTAGGCTTGTACCAGTCCGGGTGTACCTCATACCACGGACGGAACTGTTCCAGCTCTTTTTTGGTCTGCTTCGGGCAGTCAGAAAAATCCGTGTTCTTAAAGCTCTTCACTGCAGCAACCTCTTCTGCAGTGAGAGGGGGAAGTTTTTTAACCTCATCTAGCGTCATAGTTTTCATAGCGATACACACAGGCTTTTTGTTTTTCAGGTCCCCCTATTGCAACCCATATATATGATTTCTGCCTGTTCTGGTTTTTCTCAGCATCATCATAATGAAGTACTCGAACTGTGGTTTCGTCCATATTAAGCAGTCGGCCTTTTTTTATATGCCGCAGCAGAATTTTTTCCAATGGCTTAAGTTTTTCATACACAAGAAGCTGCCAGCTGTCCATATCAGCTCTTGAAATATCAATCAAGCGTCGTTCAAAGGCTTTTTCCTGCCGGTAATACGGCATATGATTGCAGTATTTGTTAATGAATACAAAACTCAAAAGTCCTGATGTTGCAATTGATTTCTGAATGATATTCTTTGGTGCAGGCATCTGGCGGAAAACAGGTTTGTCTTCATCGCCGCTTCCTTCACAGTTTTTACATGCATATTTAGGGCGTACTGTAACTTCAACATAAATCTGTGCAGGAATTACCTGAAGTCTCTCACTTCTGTCTTCCCCTACTTTTACAAGTCTTGCACCGCATGCACAGATTTTTTCTTCTTCAGGTATATCAATTATGATTTCTTTTCTTGGCAGTTCATCAGAAAGCTTTTTACGTCCGCATTTTCGTCTCTTGTATTCTCTTACGAGGACTTCTTTAAATGAACCTTCACCTTTTACTGATTCTTCAATTTCTGATTCTTTAGAAATAAGATTTTCGTCTTCGTAATCAAAAAGGCTTGGCTGGTCTTCATTATACTTTTCTGATCTGGCACAGAATCGTGCTCTGAGATGAATGTAAAGCTGTTCACGAAGTCTGTCATTTTCAAGGTTTACCTTTTCAAGTTCTTTCTCTGTTTCGCGAATGGTTAATGTCTGGGCCTGGAGTTTAAGATCTTTTTCAGACAGTTCTTTTTCCTGCTGGGCAATCTTAGTCTGTGCCGCAGCAAGCATTTTGAGAGCTTCTTCTAATGTAATCCCCTTTTCTATTCCCACGATTTAAATGTTAACATTAACTCTGGAATTTAAAAAGAGGTTTTAAATGATTTTCTATTTTTTTATGATTATTTCTTCATGGCGGTGAAAAACATCTACACCTGATAAGAACAAACTGACTTCCATTTGGGACAATGCCTGTACTTCTTTTTGTGTTTCGGGCCATGGCCATCTTCCCTTTTCAAGTTTCTTGTCAGCTACCCAGAAACCGTTCTTATCCCACCAGACCAATTTAAGATGCATTCTGCAGCTGTTACAGAATAAAAATACTGCCCCGCTTGTAGGATCCTGTTTCATGACATTTTCTATTGTCATAATAATTCTATCTTTACTGGTTCTGAAGTCAATGAATCCAGGTTTTATAAAAATACGGGTATTAGAAAAATCAAATGTCATAATGCACCTGCCAGCTGGAATATCAGTTCAAAAATATATCTGTCTGCAAATGTAGGTATTTCAATTGTTAGGTTTTTTACTTTGATTCTTATATTCCCAGATGTTTTATCAGATACGGCTGGAGTTAATTCAACAATATCATCTTCATGAAACACTAGATTTTTTTCCAACTGAGCTTCTGAAAAGGATGTCATTTTATCCTGGATATGGGACTGGAGTTCTTCCTTTGAAATCTCTTTCATCATACAGAAATTGTCGATGTTCATTTGGCTTGTAGAAAAATCCTGGATTATTTTATCCCAGACTATTTCTTGTACTTTCTCATCTTCAAAGATATTAAATTCTTCAGACATAAAAAAATCACCTCATTTTTGTGTATAAGGTGATTCTACATTCTTATTTATTCTGTTTTTAGGTGGTGGTTTTTATACGCTTACGTATATAGTGTTTTATAGTTTAAATTTCAAAATAAACACTATATTTAGTGTACTGCAGAATTTGTACCTTCTATCTACCTGTTAGTTTAAAATAAACAATCCTCCACTTCGGGAGGATTTGAAAATTATCAAAGATTTGACTTATAAATCACAATGTTTATTCAACAGAGAAACATTCGTTTCTTTTATTAATCCTAAAATTGCTATTATTAAAATAAGGATTATCTTGTTTTTTTGAGATTTTTTTATTTTTCGTATATCTCTTTTATATCCATTTTTAAAAAAGAACGTTCATTTTTTCTATTTCTGAAGAAAATAAAACAACCATTATTTTTTTATTTTCTGGAAATTTTTCATAATCTTCAAAATGATTAATTATTTTGTTATATTCATATTCTTCAAATAAAAATACTTTTAATGGTTCTGTTTGAAGTAAAACTTTATTTAATTCTTCTATTTCACATTCTGGGAATTGTATCATTCCCATTCCTTCAGTTAAACCAAAAATATGAATTGTTTCATTATTAATTTTTGTATCATTATTTTTGTTATACATAAATTCAATTCGTAATAATTCTTCTTTATATTTATTTATATAATCTATTGTTTTCATAGTTTAATGTTAAAACGACTTTATACTTATGTCAATTATCGTTTTCTATTTCTTTTTAGTATATTTTCATCTATTTTTTGTAAAATTTTTTGTTTTAGGGGTTGATTTGGTCTTTATGCCGTTATTTGGCTCCTTGAAGTGATATAATGACATACAGAAATATCTCTAATAAAAACATTAAAATCATCGATAATAAAAGTAAGAGTATATCTATTGAAAGATAATTTTTGTCTATCATTCGTATAGACATTGTTTAGTTACTTTTCTATAATATAAAAGACTTACTTTTTGATTATCTATATTTTCTTTTTTTAATAGTGGAAAAGAACAGAATTCTGCTCTTCAAATACAAGTAGCCTAAATGTTGCCAGACTTGACTTCTGAGAAATTGTCTGATGGCAGTTCACTTTCTGTATTCAAGTACACTTTGGGGACACAGGGGAAAGCGAAAAAAATCAAACACCAGCCGCTTTAGCTAATCCTCTTATTTCACTCTGTGCAAGAACCCATTCAAGAACCTTTGTAGATTGAGAAGAAGTAAATTTAATTGTAGTTGTATGTTCTTCTTCTATTTCATAAAATTCCTGATTATCTGTTTGCAAGAAAAGTATTGGATTATTATTCTGATAAGTAAT
>JALEPQ010000022.1 GCA_022768685.1 Spirochaetia bacterium | reverse complement strand
GGACTGCCTCAGCCTGTAATAATCAATCAGATTTACGGAATAGAATTCCGTTCCAATTTCTCCATCGCCGTAATGAATGACAGCCTGCACTTTATCCCCAGCCTTGAAAAGTTTGTCCTGCGACAAAGAACCACCTAGCATATTCCAGCCTTCAAGTTCTTTTCCTTTGAATTTTCCGGAAAGAATCTTTACAATGCAAACCTGCTGCCCGCTTCTGATAAGGCCTGTATCAATAAGCCGTGAATTATCAGCTTCTTCAACAAGTGCCTTACATTTTTCTGCATCCCTGAACTGCAACGCACCTTCAAAACCAGTAGGAAGCAGCATTAAAACGCCTGAAATAAAAAGGCACGAAGCAAGAACTGCAAAATCTTTTTTGAGTCTCATTTCAAGTCACCAGTCATTGCAAAAATAACCCATTCTGCAATGTTTGTTGCGTGGTCTCCGATGCGTTCAAAATATTTTGCAATCAGAAGATAATCTGCAATCTGTTCACCACGCGAAACTTTATTTTGAATCTGAAGTACCAGCTCTTTTTTTATCTGTTGGTACATGCCGTCTACCACATCGTCACTTTCAATAACTTTTTTTGCCATAACCACATCACGGTTTATGTAAGCCCCGATACTTTCCTTAAGCATTTTCTGAATTGCAGTTCCCATTTCATTAAGCAGCGAGTTAATTGGTTTTCCAATAACATCTTCGCCACTCCCGCTTATTTTGCACATACGTTTCAAAAGGTCAGCAACATCTCCGGCGTGGTCGCCGATACGTTCCATATCAGTAACCATTTTCAGTGCCGCAGTAATAAGTCGCAGGTCTGTTGCCATTGGCTGCTGCTGTAAAATAAGTTTGATACAAAGCTGTTCGATTTCTTTTTCTTTTTCATCAATTGCATCGTCTGCTTTTATAATTGCATCTGCTGCATCTTCATCGTGCGCCATCAAAGCCAGGATAGAACTTTCAATGGCCACTTCAATCATCTTTCCCATGGTAATGATTGCCGTATTCAACTTTCTTAGTTCTTCTTCGAATTTTTCACGCATAAAAACTCCTGTAGGGGGAAGTCTCCCCCTGCGCCCGCACTTTGTTGCGGGCTACCCCTTCTAGCGGGCTTCAAACGCCAGCCCGCAACGCCTGGCTTTATTGTAATTCGCCGATAATTTTATCATTCCAGTTGTAAACAGAAACTTTCCCATTTTCAAAAATAGCATAACAACCATGTTTATTATCCTTTGGTAAAGTTGGTGAACCGGGATTGCAGATTATATTTCCATTCTGATTTTTTTCTAAAACTGTAATATGTGTGTGTCCGTAAAAATAAAAGGTATCTGGTTTTACAATGATTGTTTTTGCAGATTCACATCCTGGAGGGTTGTCCCCGTTGTTCAAAGCTGGGGCATATATGTGACCATGGGTGCAAAATAAAGTGAATTTTCCGTCATCAATTTTTATATAATCTTCCCTGTTGTTAAAGTTTAAAACCATTTGATCAACTTCAGCATCACAGTTTCCCCTGCAAGAAAGAATTCTGTCTGCAAAATTGTTCAGTTCTATGGCTACCTGTTTAGGATTATATTCTTCTGGAATTGGATTTCTCGGACCGTGATATAGGATATCTCCAAGAATGATTATTTTATTGCAGTTATGGCTCTTAAAAGCTGTAAGAATTTTTTTACAACTTTTTAGAGAACCGTGTATGTCTGAGCAGATTAAATATTTCACTTTAATACACCACTTTCACCGAGACTGGGAACTTATATATGGTCCAGTTGCGACTTGAACACACCACAATTTTGTAAGATAATGCTAAGAAATTGCATTCACAAATTCTTTTAACGCAGTTTCTATAAAAAATCTTAGCAGGCGAATGCTCTTTTGACTCAAACGCGAGTCGAACGCGCGACCTTCTGCTTAGGAGGCAGATGCTCTATCCAGCTGAGCTACTGAGTCTAAATTTTACAGTATAAGTCTATATGAAAAATTGAAAATAAGGAATAGTATTTGTGAAGGAAAATATTGATTTATCAAGTAAGTATAAAAATGATATAAAAGTAAAATTTTTTATATTAATATTAATTTTTTGGTAAATATACTAAAAAAACGCACTTATTTTGCTGGCAGTTGTTTATTTTATCTGGAGGAATTTATATGAAATTAAATGGAAAATTTGCGTTAATTGTTACTCTTAATATTATTCTTGTTTTAACTCTTGCAGCTTTTTCGTTATATAGTTCAAAAAAATTACAGGATCTAAAGCATTATCAATATATGCAGGCTAAAACTCAATCTGATTTGAGTACAGTAATAGTTTATCTTGATAATATGACAAATTTTGGTTTTCAGACTACAACTGCCATGCGGGAATGGAATATTCACAAAAATAAACTTCAGGAAGATTTTGATTTTCTGCTTAATTCTCCTTTAGTAAATGGATTTAATCAGTCTTTTAAAGATGCACTGGAAGAAATAAGAACAATTTCAGAAATGCTGCTGGTACGTTTTGAACCAATGGATGAAATTCTTCAGCAGATGGAAGATATAAAACTTCCCATTTCCATTTATACATATACAGAAAAATACGGAATTCTATATGCTCTAGAGAAAATACCAGATGATGAAAAAGTTCAAAAACTTGCTGCTTTGGTAGAGCAGGGACATACCCCTTTAGGTGGTATTCGACAGTCTTATGCAACTTTATCTCAGATAAATAGAAAATGTGTCATAATGATGGAAACAATTTTAAAACATGAGCATACTTTTTTTTCAGTTTCCATTCTAACTGCAACTGTACTTACTTGTTTAATCATATCCATTTTGACAGCAGTTGTAGCTACTGATATTGCAAAAAAAATAATCAAAGTTCGGAATATGACTTCAATACTTGCAAAAAAAGATTTTTCTGTAAGTATTAAGCCTGAAGGAGCTGAAGAAATTAAATCGCTTATGTTTAATATCAATGAAATGATTTCTCAGATAAAAGATTTTTTTGAGGTTGTAAAAAAATCAGCCTCAAAAGCCATAGATTCCGGGCATCTAATAAATGATTCTGCTGATGATACTGCAGCTGCAACTTCTGAAATTAATGAAAATATAAACAGAATTACTAAGAGATTTGAAGTTATTGATGATTCAGTAAATAAAGTTGTTTGTGCAATTGAAGATATGAACTTAAGAGTAAAAACTTTGGTTACAAATAATTCTAAACAGACTGAAGCTATTGAAGATAGTAATTTTGCTGTAAATCAGGTTGTTCAGACTTTGGCTTATATTAATCAGATGGCTGGTGAAAGAGTTCAAAGTGCTGAAGAAATGCATGCTCTTGTAACTGATGGAGATGAAAAAATCTCAACAACCAGTGATCTTTTACAGCAGATTACCAGTGAACTGGATGAAGTAAATGAAGTTGTAGATATTATAAATAATGTTGCGGAACAGACAAACCTTCTTTCCATGAATGCTGCAATTGAATCTGCTCATGCAGGGGAGGCTGGAAAAGGTTTTTCTGTTGTTGCTGAAGAAATCCGTTCACTTGCAGAAAATACTTCAGAAAATGCAGCAAAAATTGCAACTGTTATTAATTCTATAGTTGAAGCTGTTAATAAAGCTAATACTTCCAGCAAAGAAGCTTCTTCTGCATTTGAAAAAGTAAGCAGTCATGCTGATAGTGTAATTTATTCTTTAAAGGATATTTCAACCGGTATTGATAAAATAGATTTTCAGATGCAGCAGATAAAAATAAAGAGTGAGGAAACATCACTTTCAGCTGATAAAATTAATTCAGATTGTGAAGACCTGGCTGTAAAACAGGATTCTGTGACTGGCGAAGTAAGAAATGTAGATTCACAGCTTTCTCAAGCTATGGAGGCAATACGAATGATAAAGACAGGAACTGAAGATATTGTTATGCGAATGAATAATGTTACTGAAGCTAGTAAAGAAAACTTTCATAATATGACAGAACTTAATGATATGTTGAATCAGTTTAAAACCTCAAATGAGATTTCTGACGTGGCCGCAAATTAGGAAATTTAGATTTACATTTTCAATGGGGACAACCCTATAGATTTTACGCTTTACATTTTCAATGGGGACAGCCCTATAGAGTTTACGATTGGCATTTTCAATGGGGACAGCCCTATAGAGTTTACGATTGGCATTTTCAATGGGGACAACCCTATAGATTTTCGCTTTACATTTTCAATGGGGACAGCCCTATAGGTTTTACGCTTTACATTTTCAACGGGGACAACCCTATAGAGTTTACGATTTACATTTTCAATGGGGACAACCCTATAGAGTTTACGATTGGCATTTTCAATGGGGACAGCCCTATAGAGTTTACGATTTACATTTTCAATGGGGACAGCCCTATAGATTTTTACGATTTACATTTTCAAAGGGGACAGCCCTCTAGATTTTCGATTTACATTTTCAATGGGGACAACCCTATAGAGTTTACGATTGACATTTTCAACGGGGACAACCCTATAGATTTTTACGATTTATATTTTCAATGGGGACAACCCTTGTTTTTTTTAGTATATTTTACATATGCAGTCAGTCAGCAATTTTTATAAGAATCATTTTGGGGCTAAAGTTTACAAAATCTCGTTAGATGCAGGCTGTACTTGCCCTAACAGAGATGGAACTTTAGGAACTGGAGGCTGTATTTTTTGTAGTACCTCTGGAAGTGGAGATTTTACTGCCAATAGAAATAAAACTGTGGTTGAGCAGGTTGAAGAAGCAAAACAACTGGTTGATTCTAAATTTCCAAAAAAAGTAAATCAAGAAAAAAAATATATAGCTTATTTTCAGAATTTTACGAATACTTATGGCGATGAAGATGTTCTTATTAAAAAGTTTACTCAAGCTTGTAATTGTACTGGAATTGTAGGAATTGCTATAGGAACCAGACCAGACTGTCTTTCAGAAAAAATGCTGAAGTTTTTAAATGAACTTTCTAAACGTTTTTTTGTACAGCTGGAGTTAGGATTTCAGACTTCAAATGAAAAATCTGCAGAATATATTCGGCGAGGTTATAAAAATGAAGTTTATAATGATGCTGTTTCAAAAATACGAGGGCTGTCCCCATTGGTTCACATTGTAACTCACTTAATTTTTGGGCTTCCAGGTGAATCTGAACTGGATATGATGAATTCTGTGAAATTTGTGGCAGAAAAAACTGACGGAATAAAAATTACTGTTTTATATATTTTAAGGAATACGGATTTATTAAAAGATTATGAAGCTGGCAAATTTAAAACTTTAGAAATGGATGAATATTTTGCACTGGTAAAAAAAGCCTTACAATTTTTGCCGGAATCTACAATAATCCACAGGCTGACTGGAGATCCGCCTAAAAAAGATTTGGTGGCACCTTTATGGACTTCCAACAAAAAATTAGTAATTAACATTATAAATGGTATTTTAACTTCGCCCGAGGCCCGAAAAGGCGCCGTAGGCGAGTGACGGTAGTCACTGAGCGTCTAGCGAACTTTGAGGGGCGAGTTGGTATGTTGTCTGGCGCAGTTTTATCTGTTGAACTGTTTTAGTCCCCTTTTAAACTGTGGAATTCTTGCACATGCTGTTGTATCAAAGCCTGTCCGGTCTCCACGTTCAAGGAAATGGTAGGCTACACCGGCAATCATGGCACCATTATCACCACATAATTTCAATGGAGGGAAAATACAGTTCACATCAGGACGTTCAGCCAGCATTGCTCTAAGGCGAGAATTTGCTGCAACACCACCCCCGGCAACTACAGTTTTAATTCCTGTATCATCAACTGCACGCCAAAGTCTGCTTACAAGTGTTTTGCAGGCTGTTTCCTGGAATGCTGCACACATATTTTCTGTAGAATGTTCATAGCCTTCGCACCAGAACTGATCGCACTGGTGGATTACAGCAGTTTTTAATCCGCTGAAAGAAACATCATAGCGGTGTGCTTCATCATCAAGTTTTGGAACAGGAAAGTGAGCAGATTTTGGATCGCCATTTTTAGCAAGGTTATCTATAATGACTCCTCCTGGATATCCTAATCCGTAGAATTTTGCAACTTTATCAAAAGCTTCTCCTACAGAATCATCTACTGTGGTTCCTAAAATTTCCAGATCATCAAAATTATTTACTTTACAGATAATGCTGTGTCCACCACTGACTAAAAGTCCAATGTATGGGTATTGAATCTCATTTACAAGGTGAGCTGCATATAAATGTCCTAACATATGGTTTACAGCAATAAATGGTTTGTTGTTTGCCCAGGCTAAAGTTTTTCCAAATGTAAAGCCAACTAAAAGGGAACCCATTAATCCGGGACGATTTGTTGCGGCAATGGCATCTATATCATCCATTGTCATATTAGCCTCTTTTAACGCCTGCTTTACAACTGGCAAAATCCATTCTGCATGTTTTCTGCTGGCAATTTCTGGTACTACACCTTTATAAATCTTATGAAAAGGAATTTGAGTAGCAACAACATTACTGATAATAGTTTTTCCATCTTCAACAATTGCACATGCTGTTTCATCACAGCTGGATTCAATTCCTAACACTTTCATTTTTCTTTATAACCTCAATTTACAGTCTGGCTTTACTCTTACTTACGGTAGAGAAAGTGTAACCTTTTTTTACCAGTTCCGGATATACTTCTGAAAGGATTCCTGGTAACAAATCTGCACTCCAGACGTGCCCTATCATTATAACGAATCCCTTTTTATTGGCAATATCAATACCTTTTCTTAGTTCTTTCATTATATTTTCACGGGATTTTTCATTGTCTAAAAAGATATTTCTTTCGTAATATGAGTATCCCATTGTCTGAGCAACATAAGGAACTTTTGTTTCAACATTTGTTCTTGAATCAAGAAAATATAATCCTTCTTCACAAGCAAATTTCATTACAACAGCCATTTTCTCTGCATCGGCAGTAATAGCTGAACCTTCATGGTTGTTAATTCCCATAATCGGGCTTATTTCCTGTACGTTCTGAAAAAGTGTAGCAATTATCTGATCTTCATTCATTGATGGAGTTATTGCTCCAGGTCCAGGATTAACTTTTGGATTTACAGATTGCATTGGCTGATGAAGAATTACCTCATTACCTGAATTTCTGACTTTTTGGGCAGTTTCTACGGAGTGTGCAAGACGAGGAAGGACTGCAACTGTGTATGGAAATTTTAACTGTGAAGTAAACTTATCTATCTGACCCAGATTTTGTCCGCCATCATCAAAAACAAAAATCAACTGAGCATTATTTTTTGCAGCAGGAAAATCAAAATCAGATTTTACAGGAGCTGGTGGAACTGGTGATTTTTGAGGAACTGGTTTTTGAATTTCAGGTTGTGGTTGAGCTTTTGAAGCAGTCTTTGCCGGCTGTTTTTCAGGCTCAATTTTTTTTATTTCTACAGGTTTTTGTTCTGTTTTAGGAGTTTCTGTTGTTTTGGGAGTTGTTGCAGCACTTTTTTTTTGTTCCTGTTTTTTAGGGACAGACGCAACTTTTTTTTCATTGTTTGATTCAGTTTTTTGCTTTGTTTGGGAGGTCTTTAATTCTGTAGAATTTGAATCTTTTTGTTTGTCTGCAGCATCATTTTCATATCGTTTTGTTATGGACTGAGATTCAGATTTATTTTCATTTACTTTTGGCTTTGCCAGAGTGGTTGCCAGAAGCAGCAGGATGCAGATTGCTATTACTCCTAAGCAGAGTGTAATTATTTTATAGGCAGGTATATATACCTTTCCTTTTTTTATATTTGATTTCCGTTTTGAAGATTTTGAAGTTCTGCGGGTAGATTTTTTTTTCTGTTCCATAATATGCAGATATTTTAGACCTTTCTTTGACAGTTTTCAATAAATGTACTATTTTATCTATTAATAGAAACTAATTGAGAAGGAAAAAATTATGTATATTACTTGTTTAGACCTGGAAGGTGTATTAGTTCCAGAAATCTGGATTGCTTTTGCAGATGCAGTTGGAATTCCAGAATTAAGACGAACAACAAGAGATGAACCAGATTATGATAAGCTTATGAAATTCAGAATTGGAATTCTTAAGGAACATGGACTTGGTCTTAAGGAAATTCAGGATACAATCAGAAAAATTGATCCAATGCCAGGAGCAAAAGAATTTCTGGACGAATTACGTTCTATGTGTCAGACTATTATTATCAGTGATACTTTTGATCAGTTTGCAGCTCCTTTAATGGAAAAACTTGGTATGCCAACAATTTTCTGTAACACGCTTGAAGTTGCACCAAGTGGAGAAATTACCGGGTTCAGAATGCGTTGTGAAAAAAGTAAACTGACAACTGTAAAGGCATTACAGTCAATTGGATTTGAGACAATTGCTTCTGGTGATAGTTTTAATGATTTAGGGATGATTCAGGCTTCAAAAGCAGGTTTCTTATTCCGTTCAACAGAAAAAATTATTAAAGATTATCCACAGTTCCCTGCATTTACAGAATACAGTCAGCTTTTAAATGCAATAAAAGATGTAATAAAAGAATAGAATTTTTTTAGAGGTGATGTAATGAAAAAACTTTTAGCAGTTGCAGTTATGGCTGTAACAATGATTTCTTCAACTTTTGCATTGAATCTTTCCGTAGGTGTAAAAGGACTTGCAGGTGCAAATGTTGGTACAAACATAGTAGAAAATGCACAGAAAATTTCATCAGATACTGCTTTTATTTATGGTGCTGGAGCTTATATAGATTTTTCTATATTTGGACCTGCAGGATTTCAGATAGGAGCAAACTTTTCAAATAATGAAGTAACAACAGATGATGGAAGTTTTACAAACTATCTTCTGGATGTTCCAGTAATGCTGTGGGCTGATTTTAAGATTGGACCAGTTGGAATTGGTGCAGGTGGTGGATTGAATCTTTCTTTTGTAGTTGATTCTATTTCAAAAGATTCTGTAGTCAGCTCTGTAACATCAAATGTATTCAACTATGGTATAACTGCCGGTGCAAATGCAAAATTCTATCCAAAGAAGTTTTTTGCGATTGTAGTGGGTGCTACTTATGTTCTTGATATAAGTCCTACAAAAATTACACCTGCTTCTGTTGTTAGTGGAGAGCCTTTGCTGACATTTAACAGAGGTATCCTTTCAGGAAATTTAGGTGTTGAATTTAAATTATTCTAAAAGCACATAAAAAAGAGCAAAAGTCACTTTCCGCTGGAGGGTGACTTTTTTTTGTGCAAATTGCAAGGGCTGTCCCCGTTGAATTTAAAAAGTACATTTTACTTATAAGGAAATCTTACATCCTACAGCAAGGGCTGTCCCCGGTGTTGCATAGTTATCCACCGATTCATAACTCTTATTAAGAAGATTATCAACTCTCAGATATGGAATGCAATATTTCCCTGCAGGGAAGTCTGCTGCAAGATTTATTAGCATGTATGGAGGAAGGAAAGCTCCGTTCATATTTGATTTGTATCTTTTTCCCATATAATTCAGTTCAATTTTTACATTTCCTGCGTTTTTATCTATGCTTCCAAAGTGATAATTTACAGAGAAAAAACCGGTAAAATCAGGAGTCCACATAATTCTATTTCCGTAAGTATATTTGTTGGATTTATCAAGAAGTCTGGTGTACAGATATTCGCCGTTTGAAAAAAGAGTAAGTCTGTCCCCCATAAGTTTTTTAGTATTGTTAAAATCAATTCCAGCATAAAAGGCAGATGCAATATTCTGAGGCATCCATCCGTTTTCGTTTTGAGTCCATTGGATTTTATTTTTGTAATAATTTGTAAAAAATGTAATTGAAAAGGGGAATATGCTGTTGCTGAAAAAGAATCCGAGATCAGCTCCATATCCACTTTCCGGAATTAAATCTGGATTTCCAGAATATCCGCTACTTTGCCAGTAAAGATCATCCATGTTTGGAAACTGTACCATTCTGTAAATGTCAGTAGTAATCTGCAGAGGAAAGTTCAAATTTGAAAAATCGGCTTTAATACCAGCTTTAGGAATGAACGCAAAATTACTGCCGGAAAACTTTACTGCCAAAGGAACACTTAAACTTAAAATTTTGTTAAATTTAATTTTTGTAGTTTCTTTAAAAGTTCCTGAAAATTGATTGTGGATACCGTCATCAGTTGAATTTAAATAAGTATACTCTAATGTAAGACCACAAAGTTCCCTGACTTGTTTGAGATTGTAAAAATCCGCACAAGAAGAAAACTTAACATTGTTGATTTTATGACAGCTGCTTTCAGAATCAGAGTTATACATCCTGTTTGTATTAAGCCATGCCAAAGTATTTTCCCATTTAAAATTATTATGTACAGCCGGATTTGTAAAATTAAGAGTAAAATTATTATTAAAATCCTGCTGAATTCCATAATTAATGGTAGTTTTACTTCCAGGACATTCTTTGTAGCCGCCGTAAACAGTATCTGAAAGCGCTAAAAAAGAGCCGTCAGAAAAATATTGAGTCAGATTAAAATTTCCGTTCAGATCCTTTACCTTAGAATTTTCCTGAGCAGTTTTTTTCTTTGCATAATTAAGATAATAATATTTATTGTTTGCATAAGTTCCAGAGAAATTACCACTAAAAAAAGTGTTTTTTACCTGTGACGAAAATCCTAATTTTTCACTAAAAGTATCAACAGGAACATTCAAATTAAAAAACGACTTAAGAGCTGAATCAGAATAAAAAGAAGTCCCCAAAGAATTCTTTCTGGAAGTTATATATATAGCACCTCCAACGGCCCCTTCGTCTGAAACTCCTTCTGTAAAGCCGCCTTTAATAATTTCAATTTTTTCAATCTGCAAAATATTCAGTGTTGTGAAATCAAAAGTACCGTATTGAGGATTATTTACACAAACGCCATCAATTACAACACGCACAGTTTCATCTGTGAAACCACGAATAGAAGGAGTCTGCTGTAGTCCGTAGGCTCCATAAGACAAAATCTGAATTCCCGATTGCTGCAGAAGTTCAGGCAGACTTTCCACATGAAGTGCTTCAATTTCTTCTGCGTCAAGGACTATTTTTTGCTCTGCTACAGGCTGATTTATATAAGTAGTAATTTCAGGAAGTATTATTATTTCCTCAGGGGAAGAACTGTTTTCAGAATCAATGGGGACAGCCCTCTCGGTATTTGAACAATCAGTGGGGACAGACCCCTCAGAAGTATCAATGGGGACAGCCCTTTCAGAAGAATCGTTCATTGCCAGCTGTGCGAAGCAATCTATAAAAATAAAAGTGAAACTAATAAAAATAAATAGGATTTTTTTCTGGCGCAAGTGTATTTCTCCAAGTCGCATTTCGCTGCTTACCTACGGCCGGTGCTGACGCACTCTGCTTCGCAGCCAGCTCAATTCTCCGGCGGGCATAATTTCAAGAGGTCTGTCCCCTTAGAAAAAAA
>JALEPQ010000114.1 GCA_022768685.1 Spirochaetia bacterium | reverse complement strand
AAGTTTTGCAAGGTTTGCAGCAACTTCAGCAGCAAGTGCATCTGGGTATTTGCGTCCGAGTTTGTAGTATTCCTGACAAACATCGATAGAAATTGTAAATCCTGATGGAACTGGAAGGCTTAATGGTTTTTTAGCCATCTGAGCAAGGTTAGCACCTTTTCCACCAAGGATAAGACGCATTGATTCATCACCTTCAGCGTCTCCGTCTCCAAAATAGTAAACATACTTTGTAGCCATTGATTTTACTCCATATAATAAAATTTATTGTCTAGAATTATAGCATTATGATTTTACTGTTTTAAGCTAATACAGTCAATTAAGCAGCGCCATAAGGTCGTTTAAAGTGTCAATGAACATTGCGCTGCTTTCAAGTTTTTGTTCCAAAAACTTGTTAGAGGCATTTATGGAGGGCTGTCCCCTTTGATTTTCTATTTTTTTTCCAAGTTGAGTATTCTTTCTATATAATATTTTTCGTCTTTACTTAGTTCGTTTTCTGTGAAACTTGGATTAGTTTTATACCAATCAAATTTATTAAAATAAGAATTTAAATCCTCACTATTAAAAATATATCCATGTCGTGCATAAACTAAATTTCTTAAATATCTATATTGTACTTTTGGAAGATTCAAATAGTAAGGAAGTTCTTTATCATCATCCAAAAACATAAGTGGAAATTCTTTTTCACACTTTTTATCTATTTTAATAAATATTTCATCTCCTCTTGAGCCTTTATGAAGTTCTCCATTTAATCCATTTTTTACCAAAGCAAATACTTCATTTTCAGACCTAAGCCAAAGTGCTACATTTTCTGTTTCAAAAAAAATTCCATCTAAAATAATTTCATAAATTGTTCCATCAAGCATTAGATTGAAACCATCAATCTGAACGGTATTCATATTCTTTATAAAAGGAAACATCAAATTCAAAACATAGTCACTATATTCTCTATAGCCATAACCACGGTCATTTAACTTGTTTGAAATTTTACGATAGGAATATCCATTGTTATCTATGCAAAAAGTTCCACTGGAGTTTTTTACAAATCTAAACTCTTCAAAATCTTTTAAACGAATTGCATATCCATCATGAAAGTTCAAATCTGAATAACACATATTTTTTCCTAAAAATAAAACATCATGAAAATTTGAATAACCATGTAAAGAAGTGTAAAAAAGCTTTGAACCTTTTAGCTGACTTTCAAAATCTACAGGCAGGTATGTCCCAACTAAATTATCATCAACATCAGGCAAGTCATAATCGTTTGAAAACAATCCGAATGTACAATTAAAAATAAAAAGAATTAGAATAATTTTTTTTGCTTTCATAAAATACCTTTAAAAATTAGATGTCTGTCCCCTTTGATAAATAAAAATTTTTACGTTATTTTTTTACACTATACAAAAAGTAAGTGATTTTACTTTATGACTTTTCTATATACCTTTGAGTTTCTTTCCGGTTTCCAAAGCTTTTGTCTTTCCTCAGGAAGAGTTGAAACTTCACTTGCAACAAAACCTAATCCTTCAAACCAGTCTGTAGCTTGAGTTGTCAGAATAAAAACTTTTTCTATATTACGAGCCTCACAATCCCCCAGAAGTTTTTTTATCATCCGTGGACCAACACCCATATTTTTATAACGTTCATCAACAGCAACAGCTGCAATTTCTGCCTGGCCATCAGAATAAACATGCAGAGCAGAACAACCTCTTATACCACCATCAACTTCATAAACAATGTAGTCACCAACAGTTTCTCTCAATTGACTTTCTGTTCTAGGTAAAAGTTTTCCTGATTCAACAAATGGTCTGATTAAAGAAATAACAGATGGAATATCATCAATTTTCATTTGTCTGATAATTCCATAATTTGAAGTATAAATCATAGTACCAGAACCAAGATCACTGAAAATTTCACATGGGATTACGCCATCAATATTTCCATCAAGAATATGAGCACGAATAACCCCATTTTCGCAAGCTTCCTTTGATAGCTTCAAAACATTTCTAGTCTGGTAAGTTGAATCTTTTGTTTCTTCTAAGAAAACGTCAACTTCCTTTAAATCCATTGCAGGAATATCTCTTAGTTTAGGATTAATCCCATTTGAATCCATAACAAAGAAAAGTTTTTCAGCTTTTAATTCAATTGCAATTTTCTGTGCCAAAGTAATAGAAGAAATATTATAAGGACGACCTACTGTATTCCAACCAATACAAGGAAAGATTGGAACAAATCCATCATCAAGAATTTTTCGTATGGCATCCGACTGAAGTTTTTCAATTTCACCTGCAGTACAAAAATCTATTCCATTTATTACGCCTTTACTTCTTGCTTTTACCCAGTTACCAATAATTGCATTAATTCCATTTGCAGCAAGATTTGTCATAACTATATTTGAAACATCAAAAGCTGCCATCTTTATAAGAGGCATGGCATCAACATCTGTAACGCGAATATTATTTTCATAGTGCCATCCAATCTTTGAAGATTCCAAAACATCATCAATTCGTTTTCTGGCACCAGGAACAATTACAACTTTTAAGCCAGCTTCATGAAGTAAAGCAATATCACGAATGTGACTTGAAAACAGAGAAGATTCTATTGTCTTTTCATTTAAATAAATAACAACAACCGAATTCTTAAATTTCTGTAAATATCTTATTACATCTCTAATATTTTCTGCTTTTTCATTAACTGCATTCATAAAATTCACCATACCAAATTTTAAGTAAACTAAAAAGTTTTATTACAAAAGTTTTATAAATCTTTCAAAAGAATAAATACATCCACAATAATCTTGTCTATATAAATTATATTCTTTACTGATTTCAAGACTTCTCAAAAATCCACTTTCTTTTTTAAAATCTGAATAAAGCCACTTTGGACCATCAGGATTATTTTTTTCTATTTCCTCACCTATAATATTTATTTTTTCAGAATCTTTATGAGGACTTATACTGAGCGAAGTACAAAAATAATCAAACTTATTTTCTTTTGCATAATTATAAGCTTTTTCCATTCTGAACTTATAACAACGTCTACATCGTTCACCTTTCTCTTTATCAAGTTCTATTTCAAGATGATCAAGAACTTCAATGGCATCAAAATATTCTTTTATAACATAATCAGTTTCAATTATGGAAACATCCTTTGCCTGAGGAAATTTTTTGTAAAATTCTTTAACTTCATTTAATCGTCGTGAATATTCGTCTTCAGGATAAATATTTGGATTATAAAAATAAGCAGTAATATCAAAATACTTTTCTAATCTTTCTAAAACGTATGAAGAACATGGCCCGCAGCAGATATGTAATAAAAGCTTTGGTTTTGGACTTAAAGGTAAATCTCCAAGTTCTTTTTCCATTTTTTTATTATAATCAATCATCTTTTTTACCTACACTATATTCAGATATTTAAAATATAATTCTATATTTTTTAATGTTTTGTTCAACAATTCATTATCAGTTGGAAGTGCAAATAAACATCCAGCTCCACTATCTGGATTCTGTCTTACAATTTCTTTTCTTTTTGCCAGATAAAAATCCATACTCTGAAAAATTATTAAACTGATATGTTCACTTATTTCCTGCAAATCTTTTTCAAGAAAATTCTCCAATTTTCCAACTTTCTGAAATGATCTGAATATTTTTTTTATATCATTGATAAGTTTCAAATTTAAATCATTAATAATTTCAAAAGCTGCATAATTAAAATATTTTTCTGTCTGAAGAAATACAAATATCTGAAAATAAGGTTCATTTTCAAAAAGATTGTAATATCTTGTTATCAATTTCTTAAATAAGATTTTTATTGAAATTTTATTTTTTTCTACAGTATCCAATGCTTTATCAGACAAAAAAGAAACTGATTGAAATTCATTTTTACAATAATTTAATGTTGATTCATAAATTGCATCACGACTTTCAAAATGATTGTAAAGTGAAGCTTTTTTTATTTCCAAAGTATTGGCCACATCTGATAAAGCTGTCCCACCTGCACTTTTATCAAATGATGAAGATAGAAAGGCCTGAATAATTTTTTCCTGTGATATATTCTTTTTTCCCATATTTTTTTATCGGTATTAAAAAAAATTTGTTAAGTAAATATTGTAGTAAAAAACTACCTATCGTTCGTTAACTTAAACCTTATGTGTTTCACGTGAAACTTAGAATAATATTAAGTTTGAAAAAATGTTTCACATGAAACATTTAACTCAATTTATTTCAGTTCCTGTATTGTTTCACATGAAACACTTTTATTTTTCTTTTTATATATATTGTTCCACGTGAAACAATATAAAGTTTATATTTTTTCATATTTTAAAGTTTCACGTGAAACTTTGTTTTACTAAAAATCAATAAATTCCACCTATGTTTCACGTGAAACTAAAAGATAGTATTCAGTAATTAAAATACGTCGAGTCAAGGAACGCTTCGCTCAAGGTCTTGACTCGCTCATTTTCAGGTTTTTTAATAAATCCTAAATAAACAAAGTTATCCACATTTTGTGGATAAAATGTGGATAAGTCAAAGTTATCCACATTTTTACAAATAATATGTTTCACGTGAAACTTTATACCAGGGAGATTATAGAAAGAATTGATTCTTAGAAATGTAATTTAAAAACAAAAGAGCTGATCTAAAAAAGACCAGCCCTTTGCCTGATGTAAACCCTTAAACAATTATTAAATTGTTATTACCCTTCTTCAGATTATCAAGGAATTAGTTAAAATTGTCAATAAACTAAAGCACTTTTTACTTAATATTTCAAATTATTTTCTAAATACTTATAATACAAGGAATTAGAAAAATTTTATTCATCTTTTTTATCTTGAACCTTATCAATACCTACTAGATAATCCGGTTCAGATATTTTTACTATGCTAACACCTGATGCACCCTGTCCCTGTTCTTTTATATCTGTAGATTTTACACGTAAAGTTTTTCCCTGGCTTGTCATACAAACTAGTTCATCAGAATCTTTTATACTTAAAGCACCAATTATTTCGCCTTTAGATTCTGTATTACCAAATATTCGCTGACCTCCAGTTCCTCTTCCATGATTGTTGAATAAATCAAAAGATATTCTCTTTCCAAATCCTTTTTCTGTTATGAGGATAATATTTTCATTTTCGGTAACTTTTACTGCAGAAGCAATTTCATCACCTTCAGAAAGTTTCATTCCCTTAATTCCACAACTAGCACGTCCCATTGTTCGAACGGCATCTTCTGTTATTCGAAGGGCTTTTCCTCGTCGTGAAATAAGCATAACTTCCGAACTACCGTTAGTTTGAATTGCACTGATTAATTTATCACCATCATTCAATTTCAAACCTATAATACCTTTTGTTTTTGCATTTATAAATTCACTAGATCTTACTTTTTTTACAATACCTTTAGCTGTAATCATAAACAGGTAAATATCATCAGAGAATTCTTTTAAAGAAACGATAGTTGTTATTTCTTCATCAGGACCAACCTGAAGTAAGCCTTTTATATGAGCTCCACGACTGTTTTTTTCTGATTCAGGAATTTCATGAAGTCTTACCCAATAAGCACGACCTACGTTTGTAATGAAAAGAAGATAATCTTTAGTAGAACCAATAAACAACTGATTAACATAATCATCTTCAAGGAGATTTGTACTGTTGCTGCCAGTTCCTCCCCTACCCTGTTTTTTGTACTTAGAAACAGAAACACGTTTTACATAACCAAGACGAGAAACCATAACAACCATGTCTTCATCTTTAATCATATCTTCAACGTTGATTTCTTCTACTTCATCATGAACAATATCTGTACGGCGATCATCACCATATTTTTCTGCCAGCTTATTTGTATCATCTTTTATAAGCTGTAAGATTTTTTCAGGGTGATCTAGCAAATCCTGCAGATAATCAATCCAGGCCTGAAGTTCTTTAATTTCTTTCTGAAGATCTTCAATCTGAAGATGAGTAAGTCTTTTAAGCTGCATATCTACAATAGCTTGAGTCTGTTCATCATCAAATCCAAATCTTTTTGCCAATGCAAGCTTAGCAGTTTCTGTATCACGACTTTCCTTAATAATTTTAATTACTTCATCAATATTGTTGATTGCTGTAATTAAAGCTTCAAGAATGTGCATACGATGTTTTGCAACTTTCAAATCATAAATAGAACGACGTGTAATTACTTCGTTTCTATGATTAACAAAGTGCATAATAAGCTGCTTAAGATTAAGAACTTCTGGTTTTAAATATGTTTGTGGTAGAGTTAAATAACCTGGTTCATCATAACGAGGAGGAACCCCTTCTTTTACTTGAGGAACAAGTGCAAGATTAATAACACCAAAATTCGATTGTAAATCTGTTTTAGAGAAAAGCTGATTAAGAACGATTTTTGTAATTGCACCTTTTTTAAGTTCAACTACAAGACGCATTCCTGAACGGTCTGATGATTCATCATTTGCATCTGAAATACCTTCAATCTGCTTGTCACGGTTCAGTTCCTTGATTCTTTTTATAATATTAGTTGTATTTACACCATAAGGAACTTCTGTAAATACAATTGATTCTTTTCCATTTTTTGCAGTTTCAATTGTAAACTTTGAACGGATTGTTATTTTTCCTCGTCCAGTTGAATACGCTTTTTTTATTCCTGATGTTCCATAAATAATACCACCTGTTGGAAAATCAGGACCTTTTATATAATGCATCAATTCGTCAATTGTAATATCAGGATTATCAATGTATGCACCAATTGCAGAAGCAACTTCCCTAAGGTTATGAGTAGGCATATTTGTAGCCATACCAACAGCAATACCAGTAGTACCGTTACAAAGTAAAAATGGAAATGCACCTGGAAGAACTGCAGGTTCCTTTGTTGTGTCATCAAAGTTAGGAATCATATCTACAGTATCTTTAGAAATGTCATTTACCATTTCTTCTGTAATTTTTGACATTTTAGCTTCTGTATAACGGTAAGCAGCAGCAGGGTCTCCACCAATAGTACCAAAGTTTCCCTGAGGTGTTACTGTTGTATAACGTTGAGCAAAATCCTGTCCAAGACGAACTAAAGCATCATAAACTGAAGCATCTCCATGTGGATGGTAATGTCCAAGAACTTCACCAACAATAGTTGCACATTTTTTAGTTTTACCGCCACTTGCAAGGTGAAGTGTATCCATTGCATACATAATTCTTCGGTGTACAGGTTTAAGCCCATCACGAACATCAGGAAGAGCACGTTGTACAATTACAGACATTGAATAGTCAATGTAAGCCTGTTTTACTTCATCTTCAATTGGAATTTTTATAACTGATCCACCTTCCGGTGTTTTTATTTCTTCTAACATCATATTTTCCTAAAATTAAATATCCAAATTAGCATAGCTCGAATTAGATTCTATGAATTCACGACGTGGTTCTACTTCTTCACCCATACAAACACTGAAAATTCTATCTGCAGCAATTGCATCTGGAATTGTCACTACACGCATTTTTCTATGAGCTGGATCCATTGTTGTTTCCCAAAGTTGTTTACCATCCATTTCACCAAGACCTTTATAACGCTGTACATCAGCTTTTTCTCTTTGTTCACCAAGAGCTTCAAGGGCAGCATCACGTTCTGCATCTGAATAACAATATACAGGTTCTTTTTTTCCAAGCTGCACTTTAAATAAAGGTGGCATAGCTAAATATACATATCCCTTTTCTATAAGTTGAGGCATATAACGGAAAAAGAAAGTAAGCAATAATGTACGAATATGTGAACCATCAACATCGGCATCAGCCATGATAATAATTTTGTGATAACGTAATTTATCTATATTAAAATCTTTACCAATACCAGTTCCTAAGGATGCAATTACAGGTTGAAGTTTATCATTATCAATAACTTTTTCAGGGCGTACTTTTTCTACATTAAGCATTTTTCCCCAAAGAGGAAGTATAGCCTGATGTTTAGGATCTCTACCCTTCTTTGCAGAACCACCGGCAGAATCTCCTTCTACAATATAAACTTCACATGATGCTGGATCATGTTTTTCTGAACAGTCAGATAATTTTTCTGGAAGACCAAAACC
Organism: Spirochaetia bacterium; assembly: GCA_022768685.1. Classification (GTDB taxonomy): domain Bacteria; phylum Spirochaetota; class Spirochaetia; order Treponematales; family Treponemataceae; genus Treponema_D. The sequence continues at coordinate 1,291 of JALEPQ010000114.1, read as the reverse complement.
GTCTGATGCTGTTTTTTTACGCATATTATCTTTAGCTTTACGGGCAGCAATTCTGGCTTTTGCTTCATCCATAGCTTTTCTTAAAATAGCTTCAAGAACTGCAGGATTCTGTTCAAAATAAATTGTAAGTTTTTCCTTTACAATCTGATCTACAATTGTACGAACTTCCGTATTACCTAATTTTTCCTTTGTCTGACCTTCAAATTCTGGTTCAGGAACTTTCATTGAAATAACAGCTGTTAAACCAGAAGATAAATCTTCATAAGTAAGTTTTTCATCTTTATCCAGCTGCTTTCTTAATTTTTCATTTGAATCAAGGAATTTATTTAATACAAAACGAATGGCAGATTTAAATCCTTCAAGATGTGTACCACCATCACGAGTATGAATGTCATTTACATAGTTCTGAACATTTTCTGAATAGCCATTGTTATAGTGCATGGCAATTTCAGTAACTACATCATCTTTTGTTTCATTAATATAAATAGGTTCATCAGGTACTACCGCTTTACCAGTATCAATCATTTTTACAAATTCATTGATACCACCTACAAACTGTAAAACTTCTTCTTTAGGAGTTTCAAGTCTTTCATCACGGAGTGTAATTTTTATACCAGAATTTAAGAATGCTAATTCTCTGAGACGCTCTTTAAGAATATCATAATCATAAGTTGTGGTTTCTGTAAAAATTGTTTTATCAGCTTTCCAGCGAATTATTGTTCCATGTTCATCTGTATCACCAATAACTTCTACTTTTGTTTTTGGAATACCACGTTCATATTTCTGTCTGTAAATATGCCCGTCACGTTTTACAGTTGCTTCCATCCAATCAGAAAGGGCATTTACACAGGAAACACCAACACCATGTAAACCACCAGAAACTTTATAAGAACCCTTATCAAATTTACCACCGGCATGTAATCTTGTTAAAACCAATTCAAGGGCTGAAATATGTTCGGTTGGATGAATATCTACAGGAATACCACGTCCATTATCTTCTACTCGGACAACATCATTTTTTTCCAATGCAACAATAATATTGTCACAGAAACCAGCCATTGCTTCATCAATTGAATTATCAACTGTTTCATAAACCAGATGATGAAGTCCACGAGGACCGGTAGATCCAATATACATACCTGGTCTTTTACGAACTGCTTCGAGTCCTTTTAAGACCTGGATATTACCAGCATCATAACTATTAGACATCATTTTTTCCTTTTTTTGATTTTTTTTAAGAGTAATTGTTGGATTTTTTCCCCTCAAATTCCAACAAAATAAATAACATTAT
>JALEPQ010000203.1 GCA_022768685.1 Spirochaetia bacterium | reverse complement strand
CCGAGGCTGTGTTTGAGCAGGTTAAGGATGACTTTAAATTTACTTCCCGTGGTGAAAAAGAAATAAAAGGAAAGGGATTAATGAAGCTTTATTTTGTTGATTCAGGGGTTAATACAACCCCTGAAAAGTCAATCGATTGTTAAATCTTCTTGACTTTTTATTAAGAGGTGTAAATGGGAAAATTTAATCGTGTTTTTTGTATTGTTTTAGATTCTCTCGGTATTGGTGAAGAACCTGATGCAGATTTATACAATGATGCAGGGTCAGATACTTTAGGGCATATTTCTCAGACTGTAAAAGATTTTAATATTCCAAACTTGCAGAAACTGGGAATAGCAAACCTAAAGCCTTTGGTTCAGGTTACTCCTGTGGAAAAACCACTTGCTTATTATGGTGCCCTTAGAGAAGCCAGTAAAGGAAAAGATACTATGACCGGACATTGGGAAATGATGGGGCTTAAAACTACAAAACCTTTTGTAACTTTTACTGATACTGGATTTCCTTCTGAATTAATTTCTGAACTTGAAAAACGTACTGGTCGTAAAATTATTGGAAACAAATCTTCTTCAGGTACAGTAATTCTTGATGAACTGGCAGAAGAAGAAATTAATGAAGGTCATCTTATTGTATATACTTCTGCAGATTCTGTTTTGCAGATTTGTGGTAATGAAGAAACTATGGGTGTTGAAACTTTGTATAAATATTGTGAAATTGCCCGTGAACTTACAATGAAAGATGAATGGAAAGTTGGTCGTGTAATTGCCCGTCCTTACGTTGGTAAGAAAAAGGGTGAATTCAAACGAACTGCAAATCGTCATGATTATGCTGTAAAACCATTTGGAAGAACAGCTTTAAATGTTTTGAAAGACAATGGTTATGATATGATTTCCATTGGAAAAATAAATGATATTTTTGTGGGTGAAGGTGTAACAAAAGCAATTCATTCGGAAAGTTCTGTAAATGGTATGGATCAGACAATTGAAGAATCAAAAAAAGATTTTAAAGGTCTTTGTTTTGTAAACCTGGTAGATTTTGATGCTCTATGGGGGCATCGCAGGGATCCTATCGGTTATGCAAAAGAAATTGAAAAATTTGATGAAAAACTAGGTATTCTTCTTGAAAATCTTAAGGAAGATGATTTACTGATTATTACTGCAGATCACGGAAACGATCCTACTTTCCATGGAACTGATCATACTCGTGAAAAGGTGCCTTTTATTTTGTATTCATCATCTTTTAAGGAACCTAAAGCTCTGGAAGAAGGGGATTGTTTTGGAAATATTGGTGCTACCATTCTTGATAACTTTGGTTTGAAGATGCCTGAAAACACAATTGGAACTTCAGTTCTAGATAAATTGATATAGGTAATTCTCTTTAATGTTATTAATAATAGAAACTTTTGTTTACTTGATTCACCACTTTTTTTCGGTTAGATTTAACGTGATTCAATGCGGTTTATGGATTTTTCTCCTTTCTCGTGTTATATTTAAATAATGGGAACTTACTTAAATCCGAATAATGAAAACTTCCGCAGTTTTGTTGCAACAGGAACCTATGTTGATAAGACAATGCTTGTGGATGTTTTGAATCAGAAAAATCTGAATGTT
>JALEPQ010000010.1 GCA_022768685.1 Spirochaetia bacterium | reverse complement strand
CGCGCAATAATGCGCTACACTCTTTTTGTGGTATAGAAACTATTGAACTGCCGCTTCGCAGCAGCCACAAAAAGAGTGTTTTTGAACCACGCCCCGCTCCTTCGCGCCAACATTACGGAAAAGCGTTTATAATGCGTTTGCCCTGGTTCAAGGTCTGTCCCCGTTGTTAATAAACATAAAATTTACTATAATATTCTTTATGGCACATAAACAAATTGATCAACAGACATTAGAAAATCTGCTTTATTTATCAAGACTTTCACCTGAAAGTACAGATATGGATACATTAAAAAAACAGGTAGACGAAATTGTAGGCTACTTTGAAATCCTTTCAAAATATGACGACAGTGAAAATCCTTATGATGCATATCCTTCAACAAAAGTAGAAGCATTAAGAGGTGATGAAATTGTAACCGGACTGGAAATTACAGACGTAAAAAAAGTTTCAAAAGACTTTATGGACGGATATTTCCAGGTTCCTAAAGTATTGGGTGAGGGTGTGTAAGGACGCTGGCGTCCGGTGTTTAATTGAAAACCGTTAAAAAAATTGTGAGAGCAATTTTTAGGTTATCCATTTATTAGTAACAAGGATATTAACTATGTTTTATACAATTAAAGAAACTAGAGAAGCACTAAAAAAAGGTGAAATTTCAAGTGTTCAGCTTGTAAAAGAAGCTCGTGAAACATTTGAAAAAGATAAATCTTCTGCAATTCCATTAAATGCATTTATTGAGATTTTTGAAGATTCAATTACAAAAGCAGAAACTGCTGATAAAGAAATAGAAGAAGCAAAATCTGCCGGAAACTTAGACAAATTATTTGAAGAAAAACCATTATTAGGTATTCCTTTTGCATCAAAAGATAATATCAACTCAAAAGGACATAAAATTACTTGTGGTTCAAAAATTCTTGAAGGTTATGTTTCTCCATACAATGCAACAGTAATTAATCGTCTTGAAGCTGCAGGAGCTATTGTTCTTGGACGCTGTAATCAAGATGAATTTGCTATGGGATCATCTACTGAATATTCAAGTTATGGTGCTACAAGAAATCCTATAAATCGTGAATATGTTTCAGGTGGTTCTTCAGGTGGTTCAGCTGCTGCTGTAAGTGCAAATCAAGCATTATTCAGTATTGGTACTGAGACAGGTGGATCGGTTCGTTTGCCAGCTTCTTATTGTGGTATTTACGGATTAAAACCAACTTATGGAACTCTGAGCCGTTGGGGTGTTGTTGCATACGGTTCTTCTTTAGATCAGGTTGGAATTATGGGACATACACCAGCAGATATAGCAGAACCTTTATCTGTAATGGCTGGAATTGATATGTATGATGATACTTCTGCTGATTTACCGGATGTAGATAAAATTAAGAATCTTTCAGCTTTAACTGATGAAGAATTTAAGGCCCTGAAAATTGCCATTCCAGCACAGTTCTTAAAAACAGATGGTGCAGATCCTGAAATAGTTAGAGTTTTTGATGAAACTAAAGCCTGGTTTGAAAAGAAAGGTGCTAAAATTGATGTAGTAGATTTACCAGTCCTTGATGCATCAATTGCTTCTTACTATGTAATTGCACTTTCAGAAGCTGCTTCAAATCTCAGCCGTTTTGATGGTATTCGTTACGGTCGACGTGTTGATAATTCAAAAGGTTATGATGAACTTTATGTTGATACACGTTCGGAAGGTTTTGGACCAGAAGTAAAACGCCGTATTATTATTGGAAACTATGTTCTTTCAGAACAGTTCTCAGGTGATACATATAAAAAAGGTATGACAGTTCGTGCCAGAATTCAGAAGGAAGTTGCAAAAGTATTTGAATCTTATGATTTAATTATTTGTCCAACATGTCCAACTACAGCATTTAAGCTTGGTCAGAAAGTTGACAGTCCATTGGAAATGTATTTAAGCGACTTGTATACAACTTTTGTAAACCTTGCCCGTATACCTTCAATTTCTGTTCCAGCTGGTATAGCTGCAGATTCAAAAATGCCAGTTGGTATGCAGTTTGCAGGCCCTATGTTCAGTGAATCAAAAATTTTACGTGTAGCCCAGAACTGGGAAGAAGATCATCCAAACTGCGGAATCCCTGTTAAATAATGTGTGTAAGCCCTCCGGTCAGAGAGGGCGGTGTCAAATAGGAAAGCTCGATGAAAAATCATCGGGCTTTTTTTTATGCAAAAATTTAAAAACGGGGACAGCCCTCAATTGCAAACTACATTTTTTTTAAGTTTTGGCATAAAAGGAGTTTTATTAATAAAGATGAGATAAAACAGCCAAAACTTACGGCTCGTGCAAA
>JALEPQ010000045.1 GCA_022768685.1 Spirochaetia bacterium | reverse complement strand
TTTTGTGGCTGCTGCGAAGCGGCAGTTCAATAGTTTCTATACCACAAAAAGCGTGTAGCGCATTATTGCGCGGTTTTGAATCACGCAACCGTGACTGGGAGCCAAAAATTCAGGATTTTTGTTTATAATGCGTTTGCCCTGGTTTTATGCATTTGTAGACTCATAATCTTTGTCTTATTATAATGAAATTATGGCTGAATTTATATCTACTTTTGTTACAGGTTTTCAGGATGTTGTTAAAAAAGATTTTCCTGGTCGTATGCCTGGTGCAAAAATTATTAATGTTTATGATGGTTTAATTCACTATAAATTTGACGGTAATTCCAGGGATTTGGAAAAAATCATTTATTTTAATAATACTTTTTTTGTCATAAAAACTTTTAATCAAAAAAACTGTAATTTTTCTGCAATGGTAAATCAGGTATGTACTTCTAAAAATTATTATCTGATTTCAAAAGGAAGTTTCAGATGTCGTTTCAGTCAGGAAAATCAGTTTGTTAAAGTTGACAAAAACCTGGTAAAGAGGGCAGAAGAGAATGTCCTTCATAATTCCAGACTGACAATAGACCGTGTTTCTCCTTCTACAGAAATCTGGTATTCCATTCGCAGGGAAGGCTTTGGTTTTTGCGGTCAATTGATTTCAAAACGAGAATTTACAGAAAAAAATCTTAATAAAGGTGAACTTAGACCTGAAATTGCCTATCTGATTGCTGGTTTTGCAAATCTTTCAGAAAGGGATGTTGTTGCTGATGTTTTTGCAGGATATGGTTCTATTCCTGTGCAGATTGCTAAGAAATTCAGATTCAGTTATATGTATGTAAGTGATATAAGTTCCCAACAGTATGATATTTTAAGGGAAAGAAAACAGCTTAATGCAGATAATATTCAGATTGAACAGTCTGATGCCTTTGAACTTTCCTATATTGCAGATAAATCTGTGGATGTAGTTATAACAGATCCTCCATGGGGTTATTTTGAAGAGATTGATGATATTCCACTTTTTTATGAAAAAATGTTTACGTCTTTTAAAAGAATATTAAAAGATGAGGGAAGAATGGTAATATTGTCAGCAAGAAAGACAGAAATAGAAGAAACCTGCGTTAAAATGAACATAAAAATAAAGAGAAGTCTTCATACATTGGTGAATGGTAAGAAAGCTTCTCTTTATGAAATGAATTTTTAATCAGTTTATTTATACAAATATGCTGGATATGAGTTAAATGATTCCATATCTTTTAATAATGAAGCTGGAATTCCCAGTTTTGCAGCAGTCTGGGTCTGTTCAAAATTTGAAATGGTATCCATCATGTAATCTACAAATTTCTGCTTTTTTTCTTTTTTTAAGGTTATGACTTTAATACCTGGTTTTTCAAGCTCTGATTCTGTAAAATCCTTCAGCATATTTTCCCAGCTGTCTACACTGTCAATTAATCCGTGTGACAGGGCCTGGTTTGCAGTGTAGATACGTCCATCTGCCAGAGAGTGAACTTTTTCAATTGGAAGATCTCTTTGTGTTGCAACTATTCCACAGAACTGATCATAACATTCATCTGCAATTGACTGCATGATGGCCTTCTGTTCTTCTGTTAATGGCTCAGAAATGCTTCCCATTGTTTTGTTTTTTCCTGCATGGATTGTTGTTGCCTTGATTCCCATTTTTGAAAGAAATTCCGACATATCAACACTTTGCCCTGCTATTACACCTATTGAACCTGTCAGAGTATTTCTGTTTGCATAAATTTTATTTCCTGCACAGGCGATATAGTATCCGCCGGAAGCTGCCATAGGGCCCATGTAAATATATATCTTCTTTCCTGTAGTTTTGTAATCCTGAAGGGCCAGATAAATTTCATCAGCCTGATAAACAGCTCCACCTGGAGAGTTGATGTAAACAATCATTCCTTCATTTCTGTCATCATTTTTAAGAGTGCTTATTGTATCAAGTAACCATTTTTGATTGTAAGTCTGGTTTGCAGATTCAATAGTGCCTTCAATATGAACTGCCGCAACATAATCTTTTTTGTATTCTTTTGCAATTTTTGGGTCATAATTTGTAACGTCAGATTTACTTTTGATTTTTATAGAGTTCGGATTTTGGTGTGTAGAAAAAATAGAACCGACAGAAACTCCAATTACAACTATAATAAGTATTATTAATACAATAATTCCTGTTTTGACATCCTTTTTCATTATTGCAGATCCTCCGGTTTTATAACTCCAGTTTCTAATGCTTCTTTCATCAATGCATGATAAATATTGATAAAAGTCATTTTTTTGTATGGAATAAGCCACAGGTAACCAAGACCACAAGGGATAGCGGCAAGTATGTCCCAACCAATGAAACTTAAATAGGATACAAAAATATCTGCTTTATGACCTTTTGTTATGGCAATACTTATTTTCATTGCTTTTGTAACAGAAACATTTTTAAATTCACTAAGAATGTAATATATCTGTGAATATGCAATTCCTTTTATGATTCCTGGTATAATGAACAGTAAAGACCATAAGAAAACCCATAAGAAATTCCAAAGGCAGGCTAGAATTGCTCTGAGCCAGCTGTTAAAACCTTCTATAAAATCTGTAAAGAATACTGTATCTGGAGAACGAGACATTTTTAAGAAGAAGGCAAGTGCAGCCATTTCAAGAACGGCTTCTACAAGCATCTGAACAAATGCTGCTATGCTTGATGTTGCAGAATTTGATACATCTTCTATGAGGATGGCCATTTCCTGGATGTTAGTTGAATCACTATTTACTAATTCAATAAATGGTTCTGATCTTGTCATTCTTACAACATCTGGAATAGAAAACAGGGAAGTTATAAGGCATATTATAAATGTAACTAGTACTGCTGTACCCCATCTCCCTTGTAACTGTTGTTTTGCAAAATTTTTGTACTTTTTTCTGTCAAATATCATAGTATTTCCCCCAATAAAAAGTCATGAAGATTGTTTCAACAATCGAATGACTTTTTACGCTGTTCCGTAATGTAATGAGGAACAGCAGTGTATTAATAAGTTTGCAACGCAAACTTCAGGTAAGAAAAAACCGCGCTATTTTAGCGGTTTTATCTTACACTTCCCCCAATTTCTTTTTTTTTATTTATTAATTTCCCGAAGTAATTCGCTGTAATAACGGTTTTCAATCTGGGAAAGTTGAATTCCGCATTCAAGAAAGATATTTTCTTCTATTTTTTTCATCTCTCTTACTGTAATATCGTCATTTTTTTCTTTAAGGATTTCAATTTCAAGAAAATCTCCTAAAGGTGGAACGTTACATAATTCAATGTGAACACTGTTTCCATTTATCATGACACTCCACTGGTCTGCGCTTTTGTTTTTTACTAAACTGACTGTCCCTCCCAAATCTTTAAAAAGCAGCTCAAGTGGTTTTGAATCTGCCATAGTGAACTCATTTTCCTGATTTACCTCAATCATAGAACCATTTTCACTTACAAAGCTTTCT
>JALEPQ010000036.1 GCA_022768685.1 Spirochaetia bacterium | reverse complement strand
TCTGTCCCCTTTGTCAGAAAACGCACTCTTTACTCTGTCCCCATTATGATTAGTCTTCCAATTATGAATTAATTACGCATTCCGCATTACGAATTACGCATTATTTCACGCATTATTTCCACCTCTTTTCTAACACTGTTTTTCATTGTATTATCTTCTTATGGCAAGTCTTTTTTTAATTCCTGTAACTTTGGGTGAAACTTCTATTGAGCAGGTTCTTCCATCTTATAATCATGATGTTATTGTAAATATCAAACACTTTATTGTAGAAGATATTCGTTCTGCCCGCCGGTTTTTAAAAAAAGTTGAAAAATCTATTGATATTGATGAACTTACATTTTATGAATTAAATCGTCACACAGACAGAAAATTTATTGGCGAATACTTAAAACCAATGGCTGATGAAAAAGATGTAGGAATTATCTCTGAAGCCGGCTGTCCTGCTATTGCAGATCCTGGTGCTGATGTGGTAGCTATTGCACAAAAAAAAGGATATAAAGTTGTCCCTCTTGTTGGACCTTCTTCAATTATTATGTCTGTTATGGGAAGTGGTTTTAACGGTCAGAGTTTTGCCTTTAACGGATATCTTCCAGTTGATATTCCACAAAGAATAAAAGCACTCAAAAAACTGGAAAACAAAGTTTATAACGAAGACCAGACTCAACTTTTTATTGAAACTCCATATAGAAATCAGAAAATGTTTGAAACTATTGTGAATAATCTTAGACCCCAGACTAAACTATGTGTTGCAGCTGGAATTACCTGTCCTGAAGAATATATAAAAACAAAAACTTGCGAACAATGGAAAAAAGACAAGCTGCCAGACATGGGAAAAATCCCGGCAATTTTTTTAATTTATAAATAGTTTTTTCCCTTATTCTCGTATCATCAAAGTTCCTGCAGTAAAAGAATTTGCTTCTGCAGGAAAAAAGTCTTTAAAAGATTTTAATTCTTTGAATCCACTTTGCAGGTAAATGTGTTTTGCCCCTTGCCAGGCTTCATTTACCAGTAAAATAAATTTATTATCTCTACCTAAATAATCCAGTGCCATATTCCAGCAGATTTTTCCATTTCCGTTGCCGCGGTATTCTGGCAGAATTGAAAATGAACTGATGTAAATATAATTTTTAGAAACATCTGGAGCTGGAATATGCCCCAGCCTTAATTCTTCTGCAGTTTCAGGAATATGATTCATGTATTCTGCAGAAAGATAACCTGCAGTTTTTCCATTCTGTTCAAAAATCAAAAACAACTGGGGACAAAGTTTTATTCTCTTTAAAAATACAGACTCTTTTTCCTGTATTTCAGGAATAAAACCTGCAGATTCAATTTTCATGACAGAATTAATGTCAGATAATTTTGCAGTGCGCACTAACATAGTTTTTCTGAAGCTTCTTCCCAGGCTAATGTTGTTTCATTAATTTTTTGAACCAGTTCATCTATTTCATGTTGAACAGCCTTTGCTTTTTCTCCATTTGAATATACTTCCGGTAAACCCATTTTTGCATCTAATTCAGCTTTCTTTGCTTCCAGCTCTTCTATCTGCTTTTCAAGGCGCTCTACTTCTTTTTCAATTTTACGCTTTTCTGCATCACGTTTTTTCTGTTCTTCCCAGCTGAGTTTTGTATCTGATGTTGTTTTTAAGCCGGCGTTGCGGCTGGCGTCTGAAGCCGCAGAAGGGGTGGCGGAAGATGGCTTGCCAGCTGCAGCCAGGGGAAGGCTTTCCCCTCCTTCTGTCTTTTCTTTTTGTTCCATATAATACTGGTAATCACCGGGAATCATTTTAAATTTTCCAGGTGTCAGCTCAAGAACTTTTGTTGCAAGCTGCTCAATAAATCCACGATCATGGGAAACAAAGACAACTGTACCGCCAAAGTCCTTCATGGCCTGTAAAAGAACATCTTTAGAATGAATATCAAGATGGTTTGTAGGTTCATCAAGCACCAGAAGATTTACCGGACTCAATAAAAGCTGAAGCAAGGCAATGCGGGCTTTTTCTCCTCCACTAAGCATATCAAGGGATTTATAAACATCATCCCCACGGAAAAGAAAAGATCCCAGCATATCACGAAGTTTTGGAATCAGTTCCAGTGGAGCGCGGGCTTCAAGGTAATCTAAAATTGATTCTGAACCTTTAATTGTTTCTGCATTATCCTGACTGAAATATCCAATTTGAACTCCTGCCCCAGGAATTATTTCTCCGGTAAAATTTTTATCCTGTTCAGCAATTATTCTTAAAAGAGTAGACTTACCTGCACCATTGCGTCCTGCAACAACAAGTCTGTCCCCATTTTCCAAAGTCAGTTCCAGATTATCAATTACCTTTGTTTTTCCGTCATAGCTTTTGCAGATATTATTCATACGCAGCACAAGACGGCCGGAATGTGGAGCAGGAGGAAATTTGAAGTGGATTTTCTTTAGACTTTCAGGAATTTCAATTCTTATTATTTTATCCAGTTTTTTCTGATATTCCTGTGCCTGAGCTGCCTTTGTAGCTTTATAACCAAAACGTTTTATAAAGTCTTCAAGTTTATTTATTTCCTGCTGCTGCTGTTCATATTCAGAAATTAAAGTTTTTAACTCTACTTCACGTACTTTTTCGTAGTGAGTAAAATTTCCAGGATATCTTTTTAATTCCCCGTTAAAAAGTTCCATTACCTCATTTATTGTTACATCAAGAAAATAGCGGTCATGGGAAACTAGTAAAAAACCACCTTTAAAATCTTTTAAAAATCCTTCAAGCCAGTTTCGAGCTTCAATATCCAGATAGTTTGTAGGTTCATCAAGAAGAAGAATATCAGGATTCTGCATAAGTGCTTTGGCAAGGGCAATACGCATCTGCCATCCACCACTGAATTCTTCTGTATTGCGTTCAAAATCTTTTCGTTCAAAACCAAGTCCAAGAAGTACACTTTCCGCCTGAACCTGTCTTCTATGCCAGCCACTTTCATCAAGTTCCGTAATCAATTCAGACTGACGCAGAACAAGGGCATCTGTATTTGCAGGATTTGATTTTAACTGTTCACCAATATCATCTATCTGACGCTGCATTTCATAACCAAATTCAAAAGCTTTATCAGCTTCTTCACGTAAAGTACACCCATGGTGAGTTAATCCTGACTGAGGAAGATATGCAATTCTGCAATCCTTCTGAACTGCTCTATCCCCGCTGTCAGGTTTTGTAATTCCAGCAAGAACTTTTATTAAAGTAGATTTACCGGCGCCATTTGCACCTGTAAGAGCAACTTTACTTCCTGTCTGAAGATTTATACTAACATCTTTTAAAATATCTCTGTCACCAAAAGCAAGGGACACTTTAGAAAACTGAACAAATGACATAAAAAATTATTTCTCCAAAAATTTCCTGCAGTTCATGCAGATAAGAGCTGAAATACAGCTTTTTTTCTAATTTCGGCTAAAGAATAATACAAGTGGACTAGAGCCACGTTCTACAATCTGATTTCCGTTTATTCTTGCGGCAGTGGCATCTTCCAGACGCAGACCAGTGCCGTCCAGTTTATAAAGGAAGTTAACTTCATTAGCCATATCATTAAATTTGAAAGTTATTACACCATCGTAATTTGCAGAAAGAGATTTTGAAAGTGAATATTTAACACTTGCCTTTCCACTGGTTTTTGCACTTGAAGAAATAATGGAAGGAACCAGCAATTTAAATCCGTTCCAATGGAAAGAACCATCCTCATTAAATACTATATTTCCATAGTTTGAACTGATATATTTTGGTCCATGAGCATATAGCTGCAAATAAGATTCTCCACGGCGGTTCTGTTCTGCTTCAATTACTTCATCAAGATTCTGTTCAATTTTAATAAAATTCAATTCCTCTGGTTTTCCACTTTCTCCTGTATAGCGGACTACAATAAAGCGGGCAGATTTATATACAATAATGACTGGAATATCATTCAAAGTATATTGTTTATCACCAGTTTTTTCATAACCTGTATATGCCCATGATTTATGAATCTTTGGTAAATTTAATGTAACAATATTATTTTCAAGATCAATATTAAAGTTGAATGAAGCATCAAGCCTGTTTAAATCAATATTACCAGTTCTTATTAAAGTATCAAAATATTCAGGATACCATACTCCCGCAGTAATAATCTGATAGAGAGGATCTTCTTCCAAAGTTTCATCCACAACAATATCTGTCTGCTGACTGTTTATATCAGATTCATAAAGATTCAGATTGTAAGAAAAACACCAGCCTTGAGTTCCATCATTTGTAAGAATTTTATACCAGTCACCTTCCAGAGGCTTTTTTCCGGCCATAACCTGCTGACCCTTACCTTTATAAAGAATCTTAATTATTTCACCTTTTCTAAGACGGTAAACCTGTTTAGCTGTATTTACAGGATCTGCACGGCAAGGAAGTCCATCCAGTTTTACCTTTGCATAAGTATGAGCATTAGCTTCGTATTTTGGATAAATCTTTTTTACCTGATTCTTCTTTAATGGTTCTGTAAGCTGCCATAAAGGAATTTCAATTTTTGTTCCGTCTACTGTACCAGCTACATAAACATGTGAAATATTTGAACGGATATAAACAGGAATAACATCTCCACTGGAAATGTTATATTCAGGAATATCCCATAAAACTACACTGTATCCCATTACACGGTCCTTACAACCTGTAAAAATAAGTGAGAACAAAATTAAAACAGAAGCAAAAAAGTAATTTTTTTTCATATAAACCACTCAAAAGATTTGTACCAGTATTGCAGCCAGCCGGCGGCAACATGACAATCCTGTAAAAAAAATAGGCACTTACATTTCTGCAAGTGCCTTTTAATATATCAAAAATATGAGTTTATGTCTTTATTACTGATTTTCAGTAGAATCAGAGGCATCTTCAGGTTCATCTTTTACTTCAGCCTCAACTTCCACAGAATTTTTCTTTTCATTTAAGAGAGCAATTATCTGAACTGCAAGAAGAACAACACCTGCAACCAGAACAATAATGCCTATAATTCTTACAATAAATTTTCCTAATCCATCTGGTGAAATAAGGAACAAAAGAACACCTGCCAGAAGAATACCAAAATTTTCAAAAATATAACGTTTACGTTCAACGCCAGCTTTTTTTAACAAAGTACATGAATAAAATCCAAGGGCAGCAGCAGCAACAAGAAATACTGCAAAAATATAAACCATTACTTTCCAGGCTGCAGAAGCAACTGCAAGAGGAATAATCACAGTTAAAAGACCTAATACAATACTGCCGATATTCTTTACATAAAAAGTTGTTGTATAAGAACCTGTATCACAAAGTTTACGTGCTGTAATAATATTGAAAACACCATTAGCAATTACAGCCAAACCACAAAGCATAGCAATGAATTTTACAGCTCCACTAGGATTAATTGTAAGGATTAGACCTGCAATTATAGCAACAACAGCTGCGCACCAGGGCCAGAAGTTTTTTTTCATAATATTCAAATCTCCTTCAAGAAAAATTTAACACTTTAACATTTTGAATTTAAGAATAAAAAAGAAAACCGTCAAGAAAAAAATCTCTTTAAGAGTCTTTTACTTCTGAACAATGTGACCGTCTGCAATTTTAATTACATGATTAGACATATTTACGATTTTTGCATCGTGTGTAGAAAAGATAAAAGTCGTTTTTAATTCCTTATTAAGCTTCTGCATCAGTTCAAGAATCTGGTCACCGTTCTTAGAATCCAGATTAGCAGTAGGTTCATCAGCAAGAATTACAGGACACTTTGTTACAAGAGCACGGGCAATAGCAACACGCTGACGCTGACCACCGGAAAGTTCACTTGGTTTATGGTGTTTCCAGTTTGTAAGGCCAACTGTTTCAATAAGAAAATCAACCCATTCCTGAACCTGTGCTTTAGACATGTTTTTAGTAGAAGGAGTTGTTCCCAGATGAAGAGGAATAGAAATATTTTCTTCTACATCAAGAACTGGAATAAGATTAAAAGTCTGAAAAATAAAACCGATTAAATTACGGCGCAAATCTGTAAGTTTAGAATCTAGTTTTAAAGGAATTTTGTCATGCTTACCTAGTTCAATTCCCTGGTAAATATCAGTACCATTTACAATAAGCTGACCAGAAGAAGGCAAATCAATAAGGCCAATCATATTAAGGAGTGTTGATTTTCCAGAACCAGATGGTCCAGAAATCGCAGCAAAATCTCCTTCTTCAATGGAAAAAGAAGCCTTATCAACTGCCTTTACCTGAACTTTGTCCATCTGATAAACTTTACTAATTTCATTCAACTCAACGATTGCCATAACGAGAAAATTATACTTTATTTCAATATAAAAGTCAGTAAAAGTTATGCAGAATTCCAGGGCAAACGCATTATAAACAAAAATCCGATTTTTTGGCTCCCAGTCACGGTTGCGTGATTCAAAACCGCGCAATAATGCGCTACACGCTTTGATCTGCACCCCTAAAAAGTAACACATTTAAAATCGACTGGTGACGAAAAGGTGACAGATTTGGAGGTAAAAATGGAAAGTG
>JALEPQ010000163.1 GCA_022768685.1 Spirochaetia bacterium | reverse complement strand
TTATCAGGTTAGAAAAATAGATTCCAAAACTTTCAATATAGTAGACGAATATTCAAAAAGCACTTCTGACGAAAAGGAGATATAAACTATGAAAGAAAAGGAGCCGGCCTTGATACAACAGATATAAGCTGTCGAACGAAGCTGTAGTAGCATTCATCATCAGGCTCACATTCCAGGTAGTAACAGATACCGTCCGCATCTTTGTACGAGCCACGGTCATTTTCTACCATATTCCTGGCAGCTTCGAGAGAATCTACGGTTCCAATATGACGCCATATTGTTTCTTCTGTTTTCCAGCAGCAGGCTTGAGACTCTATTTCTTCTTTAGGAACTTCTATCGGATAGGGCGGAGGAGAAACAAAGTATGATGCTATCCAAATCTTATAATCCATGTTTATTCTCCCATAAAAAGTCAAGAAGATTGTTTCAACAATCGATTGACTTTTTACGCTGTTCCGTAATGCAATGAGGAACAGCTTCTCAGAAACTATCGCAAAAAAGAACTGTTTCTAATGATTTACTAAAGACATTGAAGAAGATTGAAATGAAAACTTATAACCGGGTAGATGCTGAAATGCGTGTTGTTACGTATGGAGTTTTTAGTCCCAATGCTGACAGCTGCGATAAAGAGATGTTTTTAAAAAACTACGGAAGAAATATGAATGGAGTTGATAATTATTCAATGGAAGAAGAAATACTAACCAATGTCTTAGAAAAATCTCTTGAATATTTTGCCCATATAAGAAAACAAGGCGACTGGCAAAAACTGGATTTTTTTTCATAAAATTTTCTCTATAAAAATTAACTATTTATTATGAAATAGTCTAACCACTTATTAATATTTTTTAGGGGTAATTTATGAAAAAAATAATAATCAATTCTATGGAAGCATTATTTAATGAAATTAAATCTCTTTCCGGATGGGGCTTCCGAGGTCAAGCCTCTTGTAATTGGCCTTTATCATCCGGTATAGATAGAATTATCAACAATATACGGGATAACAATAGGCTTTTAACTGGACAACATCAAAATATTTTTCTAGAAATGAGAAGTGTCTCTGAAATAATAAATTTAAATCAAGAACAATTAGAAAAAATTGGATTAAATATTCAGAATGAGGACAATTTTTTGCTAATTCAAGTTTTAATGCAACATTATGGTTATAAAACAAGATTGATCGATTGGACAAAAAATTGGAAAATTGCTTTATATTTTTGTGTAGAAGATAACCAAACAGATGATATGATTCTATGGTGTATCAATTATAAAAAACTTCCACTTGTTAGCAGAGCTTTATCAGATGAACAGTATTTATTTCCTACAATTCTATTCGAAGACAGTAAAATGCATTCTTTCTTTTTTAGACTAAAAGAAGGTGCTTATTTAATTGATGAACCATTTTTTAATCGAATTCAGAAACAAGAAGGATTTTTATTAACTGCTGGACATTCAGAATACATGAGTTTTGAAGAGCAAATATTATATAGTCCTTGTTTAAACGAAAATGATGTTATACTATATCTAATCTCAAATAATTTGCGAAATACTATAAAGGTATTTTTACATGAGAATAATATAGATAAGAAAAGAATGTATCCTAAAGATGATTTAAATATACAGCCACCGCAAGTTGATTTACAAAACTTAGCAAATTCAATATATCCGAAAAACACTTGAAATAATATTCATCGCTAAAATTTAGAGGATACAAGACAAATTTTAATGAAAATGTTATAATTTTATAGTTTTTAGGAGAAAACAATGGACGCAAAAGGACAGCCGTTAAGATTTTTATGTGGTGAACAAATTCTTGAAATTCCTTTTTTTCAGAGAGCCTATGTTTGGAATGATGACAATTGGAAAGATTTGCTTGAGGATTTATTAAAAAATTCAGGTAGCCATTTTTTAGGGTCAATAATTTTAAAGAGACAAAAGCGTATCACCGGAGAAGCTGAAAAGGCTATAATAATAGATGGACAACAGAGATTAACAACGCTAAGTATTTTTATCAAAGCTCTTTATGATTCTATTGAAAATCAACAGATAAAAAGTGATGCTATTGATGCATTATTTTATAAATTACGTTCTTCTGATTCAGATTATTTGCTTACGATATCACACTCTCATAATGACAAAGCACAATTTGAAGAAGTTATGGGAATGGTTGTTGATGGTGAATTACAATCACCAATTATTGAAAATATTGAACTTATTGATGATAAAGATCCGAGAATGCTTATCAAAAGATGCTACAAATATTTTTATACCCAGTTTAATACAATTCCAAAGGAAACTCGGATTAATCTTTGGGATAATCTCTTTGATAAGAATAATAAAATTCTTGTTGTTATTGATTTAGATGATAATGATCAAGAACAAAAAATTTTTGATACAATTAATAGTTCTGGTGTTCGTTTGTCTGCAACAGATATTATTAAAAACTATGTTTTTCAGAAATATTTAGATAAAACAGATAAAAGCCTTGAAGAACAAGAAAAAGTTGAAAAATTTTATAAAGAAACATGGGAAGATACTTTTTGTGGTTCACAGGATGATATTGCATATTGGAATACGCAAAAAAATGTAGGTCGTTATAATCGTGATAACAGTGAATTATTACTTCAATGTTTTGGTATAGTAACGAAGTATTATGCTACAAAAGACGATTACATAAGTATATTTGATGTTGAAAACGATATATTAAATAATTTAGCTAATAATTATAAGAAATATATTGATACATTAAACACCATAGAAGAAATTCAAAAATTTATTAAAGATTTATGTGATTTTTCTAATACATACAGGGAGCATATTCCTGAAAAAGAACGCGAAACACCATTAAAATATGATGATGTTGAAAAAAGATTATGTCATATACTTGCTTGGAGCGAGAATACAACGTTCAATCCATATTTACTATATTTATATCGAACATATGAAGGTAATCCCGAAAAATTGCAAGAAAGGTTAAAAACACTTGAACGATTCGTTATGTATTTTATGATAACTGGTAAATCGAACAAAAACTTTAACAAGCATTGTTCTGATTTGATTAATAATGATTCAGATGAGAATAATTTTCAGAATTATATCAAGCCATATATGAATCTAACAGAAGATAATGTTCTTGCGGGCATTGGTAGTAAAGTATCTAACCGAGATGGATCAATAATTCTATTTTGGATAGAATTAAAAAGACGTTCTGATTCTCCAACAGATTATGATGGACTCAAATTTAACTATCAGTTAGAACATATTATGCCGCAAAAATGGCAAAAAAATTGGAAAAAAGAAAATGTTCCATATGTAGATAATAATGGTGTCCAAATACAAGATGAAGTTGAAGGTATGGGACATAGAGATGAAAAGATTTTTTCATTGGGAAATATGACCTTACTGAACGGAAAATTAAACAATATTATCAGTAATAGTGATTTTATAACAAAACTCGAAGGGAAACCAGCTGAAAAAGGAAAAAAAGCACAAGCTGGAATAAAGCAGTGTGCCGATTTACTTATAACAAGAGAAGATATTATTAATAAATCTACTTGGGATGAACAGGCTATCTTTGAGAGAGAAAAGAAACTAACAAGAGAAATTATGAATATTTGGGGAATTTAGAGAGAACCTTTATAATTTCTTCTCCCATACCGAGTTTCCTTCCCCGGAACATAGCAGTCGTAATACTCGACAGTATCGCCGTACTCAATTTTGGCAAAAGAATAGAATAATTCGTCCGAAGGTTCACATTCAAGGTAGTAGACATTGACTTCAGAATCTTTGTACGAGCCACGGTCATTTTCAACCAGATAGCGGGCGGCTTCTAATGAATCTACGGTTCCGATATAACACCATATTGTTTCTTCGGTTTCCGATACCATGCTATAATCTTTCCTATGAGTAAGGTGAAATATATCTCCGTAGAAGAGGCTTCTCAAAACTGGCAAATCAGCGAACGAAGTGCCCGAAATTATTGCGCTCATGGCAGGGTAGAGGGTGCTCTTTTAGAAGGAAAAACCTGGAAGATTCCATCAACCGCAAAAAAGCCAGACCGTAAACCTCGTCATTCTTCTGCAGAAGAAACTCTTCTTGCATTCCTCAAACGCGAAAAACAAGCCGGCCTTAAGGGCGAATCTATCATAAAATTCAGATTGACCTTACTTATAATTCAAATCACTTGGAAAGTGCATCCAGCATTCTATTAGATTCTTTGTTGATGGGACAGAAAATTAGCACACTTTCTGGTGGTGAAAATGTTAGAATTAAGATTCTTAGAGCCTGGAAATCATCTTCATCCGTTCTTGGAATAGATGAACCATTCAGAGGTCTTAACAAAAACGAGATATGCCATGTTGCAAATTATTTGACATCTTTATTAGATGAAAAGAATACTATTATTGTCATTGACCACGAAGAAGAAGGATTTAAGTATTTTTCAAATAAACAGGAATTGAAGAACATAGATAATGTCTTAATCGGAAAATAATAGCTTAGTTTATTAAGTCTTAGAATGCGGTGTTTAATAAACTAAGGAAAGTAAAGAAACTTTATATTGAAGAATATTCAAAAGTATGCTAAAGTAATACTATAAAATACTTTTGGAGGTGTTAATATGGTAAATACAGGTCTTGTTCAGGTTAAAATTGATCCTCAAACGAAAAATGATGTTACAAACTTATATGAATCTCT
>JALEPQ010000145.1 GCA_022768685.1 Spirochaetia bacterium | reverse complement strand
TGTACTTAATAACCAGTCAACAAACCCTTTTTTTTCTACGGCACGAATTCCGTTTACATTCCACGAAATAATTTTCATTATTCAAGAATAACATAAAATTACGATATAGACGATAAAAGAAAACTTTGTTTTTGCTATATTATTTTACTATGATTTCAGGTTATTTACTGGCAGCATTTTTAATAATTGTATGAGGAATTACTTTTGTCTGCACAGAAAAAATAAATTCTTGTTTTTAAATGACATATTTTTAATTTTTGTCATTTATTTTCTTACTTTATCTTGCATTATGACACTTTTTGTAATAATGTCATAATAACGGCAGTAAATCCTTGCCGGGAGGATAAAAGATGAGAAAATACACAATTAATCGGAATTTACCAGAAACATTACCTTTATTATTAAGAGACCGCGCCTTAACTTGCGGAAATTTAAATCTTCAGGCTGCAAAAAATTCTGATTCAAAATATGAATATTTTACTTACGCAAAAGTTTATGAAGATATAATTGCTTTTTCACTGGCTTTAAAATCACTTGGAATTACAAGAGGAAGTAACATTGCCCTCATTTCAGACAACCGCAGAGAGTGGCTTATTTCAGATTTTGCAATTCAGTCTTTAGGATGCGCAGATGTTCCTCGCGGTTGTGATTCCATGGGAACTGAAATCAGATTCATCATAAACTTTGCAGAATGTCAGACTGCTTTTTTTGAAAACGAAAAACAGCTTTTAAAAGTCCTTGAAAAAAAAGAAGAAGTTCCTTTATTAAAAACTGCAATTATTTTTGATGAAATTTCTGTACAAAGCGATGAGGAAGCTTTTCAAAAAGGTATAAACTGCATTAATTTCTGGCAGCTGATGGAAAAAGGCTATGCCATTTTTAATTCAAATGCAGAAGATGGAAAAGCTTTGATTGAAGAAGAAATGGATCTTGGTAAAGCAGAGGATGTATGTACAATTATTTTTACATCAGGTACAACCGGCACTCCAAAAGGTGTAATGCTTACTCATAAAAATTATCTTTCCCAGTTATCATCAGTTCATAATTACATGAGCGGAGAACCAGGAAACTTCTGGATGTCTATTCTTCCAGTCTGGCACAGTTTTGAACGTTTAGCCCAGTATGTTGCAATTCTTTTGAAATGTGGACTTGCATACTCAAAGCCAAATGCCAGGGAACTTCTAAAGGATATGTCAGAAATTCAACCATGCTGGATGTGTGGTGTACCACGCCTATGGGAAGCTCTGGCTACAGGAGTCAGTAAAACAATGCAGAAAAAGGGCGGCATTACTTATCTACTTTATAATTTCTTTATGAAAATTGGAAAACAGTATAGTGATTTTAAAATAAAATTTACTGGAAATAGTTTCAAAGAAAAAAAGCCCAACCGATTTAAAGATATTCTCACATCATTATTACCATTGATTACTCTTTTTCCCTTATATCATCTTGGAGATTTACTTGTATATAGAAAAATCCGTGCAAAATTTGGAGGAAAATTTGTTTACCCCATTTCAGGAGGAGGAGCCCTTCAACCTGAAACAGACGCATTTTTCAGAGCCATAGGATTTACAATGGTAGAAGGATATGGAATGACTGAAACTGCACCAGCCATTGCTTTTAGAGACTATCAGAATCCACAGGTAAATTGTGTAGGAATTCCTTTTCCAACAATTCAGGTCAAAATTGTTAAGGAAGAAAACGGCGAAATTTTTCCTGATGAAGAAGTTTCTTACGGAACAAAAGGCATGATTCTTGTAAAAGGAGATCATGTCATGAAGGGATATTACAAAAGACCAGATTTAACAGAAAAAATAATTGATAAAAACGGCTGGCTTAACACTGGTGATTTAGGAGAATTATCATACAACGGTTTACTAAAAATTACAGGCCGGGCAAAGGACACAATTGTTCTTCTTGACGGAGAAAATATTGAACCTGTAATGATTGAACAGGCGTTATGTGCCAGTGAATATATAGAAAGTGCAATGGTTGTAGGACAAGATCAGAAATTCCTGGCATCACTTATAGTGCCTTCTAAAAGTGCAATAGAAAACTATGCAAAAGAAAATCAGATTGCTTATGATTCCTATGAAGGTCTTTTAAAAAATACTCTAATTCACAAAATGATTATGAAAATAGTAAACAAGCACGTTTCACAGGAAAGAGGATTCAGGAGCTGTGAAAAAATTACAAAAATCACATTGATTGCAAAAAGCTTTGAAGTTGGAAAAGAGCTTTCTGCAAAACAAGAAATGATACGCCCAAAAATCACAAACGAATATGAAAAAGAAATAAAGCAAATGTACGCGTAAACAATGCGTAATTCGTAATTCGTAATTCGCAATTAGATTTGGGGGTGAGTCAGGGCAAACGCATTATAAATGCTTTTCCGTATTGTTGGTGCGAAGGAGCGGGGCGTGGTTCAAAAACACTCTTTTTGTGGCTGCTGCGAAGCGGCAGTTCAATAGTTTCTATACCACAAAAAGCGTGTAGCTCATTATTGCGCGGTTTTGAATCACGCAACCGTGACTGGGAGCCAAAAAATCGGATTTTTGTTTATAATGCGTTTGCCCTGGGGGATGAGTGGATTTTTGAGAAAGTGCATTGTAGAGGTAAACATAATTAAAGGTCATTGTCATAAACACGGGAAGGAAGGCAGTGTTTGAGGACAATTCATAATTAATGCATTTTTTGGCTTTTTTGTATAAAAATGCATTTTTCTATTAATTACTGTATATTTATTCAATACTAGTATTTTTTTAATATTTTCTATATATTAATGCTATTGGAGTAAAATATGGACAAATTAAAAATTTTATTAGCTAAGGGAAGAATTTACGAATCAGTTTATGAATTATTAAATGATGTTGGTATTTCTATTCATCTTCCTGACAGACAGTATTTTCCTACAACAAACCAAGAAGATTTAGCTTTTCAGGTTGTAAAACCTCAGATTACAAGCTTACTTTTAGCAAATAATAAAGCTGACGTTGGATTCTCAGGCAAAGACTGGGTTTATGAAAACGGAGTTCAGGATAAAGTTGTAGAAATAATGGACTTAGGTTTTGATCCAGTAAGAATTGTAGCTGCAATTCCTGAAAACCGTGATTATGAAAAACTTTTAAAAGGCCCTGTAACAATTGCTACAGAATATCAGGCCTTAAGCAAAAAGTACGTTGAAGATAAAAAAATTGATGGTACTATTTTCCGTACATGGGGAACTTCAGAAGGATTTGTTCAGGATACAGAAGATTCAATTGCTCAGATTCTGATTGATAATACTTCAACAGGTTCTTCTTTAAAAGCAAACAGACTAAAAATTGTTGATACTTTAATGGAATCTTCAACCAGAATGTATGCTTCTATGGAAGCAATGAACGACCCTGAAAAAAAGCAGAAAATTATGGAACTAAAAATGCTTTTTGAAACAGTTCTTAATGCCCGTTCAAGAGTAATGCTGGAAATGAACTGTTCTGAAAGCGATTTTGATAATCTGATTAAGGGAATTCCTTCTATGAAGAGTCCTACTGTTTCTCCTTTATTTGGTGGAAATGGTTATGCAATTAAGATTGCTGTAAAAAAATCTGAAGTTCCAACTCTTTTACCAAAATTGCAGTCTTTAGGAGCAACAGATATAGTAGAATATGAATTACGTAAAGTTATGCTGTAATCTTTGATTGTAAAGTACCTGTTCGATTTTCATTTATAAATAAAGCGTTGGAAAATCCAGCGCTTTTTGTTTTTTAATCCCGTTTTTTCTGTTATTATGCCGATATTATAATTAAAGAAAAAATAAAGCCGGGCGTTACGGGGTGGCGTTTGAACCCCGTTAGAAAGGGTGGCGGAAGACAGCTTTGCTGGCTGAAGACAGGGGAAGGCTTTCCCCTGCACTACTATAAAACAAAGGATTAACATAATGTCTAGAATTGCAACTGTAAAAAGAGTAACTGGGGAAACTCAGATTGAACTTACACTAAATCTTGATGGAACTGGAAAATGTGATGTTGATAATCCTATTGGATTTTTTGATCATATGCTGAAATCATTTTGTAAACACGGACTTTTTGATCTATCTGGTTCAATTAAGGGCGATCTGGAAGTTGATCAGCATCACACTATAGAAGACACAGGGATTGTTCTTGGAGAATGTTTTAAACAGGCTTTAGGAGATTGTGCCGGAATTTTTAGAAGCGGATTTTTTATTTATCCAATGGATGAAAGCTTGATTCAGGCTGCTGTAGATTTTGGGGGCAGACCTTATCTGGTGTGTAATTCAAATTTAACTGGAATGCCATTAGTTTCTACAAGCAGTGCAAATGCCAGTTTCCAGACTGACTGTTTTGAAGATTTCTGGCTGGGATTTGTTACAAATGCTAAATGTAATCTGCATATTGATGTAATACGAGGTCGTTCTGATCACCACAAAATTGAAGGAAGCTTTAAAGCGGTAAGCAGAGCAATCAGAAGTGCTGTTGAAATTGATCATAGAAGAAACGGTGCAATTCCTTCTACAAAAGGAAAAATCTAATGAATGAAATTATTGTTTATACAGATGGTGGATGCAGCGGAAATCCAGGTCCTGGCGGCTGGGGAATTGTTGTAATTGCTGACGGTGTTGCAAAACAACTTTCCGGTGGAGAAAAACTGACTACCAACAACAGAATGGAGCTTACGGCAGCCATAACAGCTTTACAGGTAATTCACAATACTGAAGGATTTTCTGCACGGCCTATAACAATCAATATAGACAGTCAGTATGTAAAAAATGGAATTACAACCTGGATTAAAGGATGGAAAGCAAAAGGCTGGAAAACTGCAGATAAAAAGCCTGTAAAAAATCAGGATTTGTGGGTTCAGTTGGACCAGCTAAATGAAGGACTAAATGTAAACTGGAACTGGGTGAAAGGTCATGCAGGTGTAGAATATAATGAAGTGTGTGACCAGCTTTGCAAAATGGAAATGAGTAAATTTATGTAATTTTTTTCATTTTTTTTCCAGAATTTTGTAAAAATGATACAATCGAGGCTATTAATATAGTATGAGAAAAACATATATATTAATAGCTTATTTTTTTATACTTGGGATTTTTGTCTGCGGCTGCAGGCAGAATTTTTATTCAAAAAATCAGATTATTACGGTTAATTTACCTGAAGGGGATTCTTCTGTTCCAGAATTTTCCAGATGGCACATTCAGATTATTTCACAAAATATTGAAACGGATTTTTTTACTTCTGAAATTTCTTTTCAATTTGAAGCCGAAATAAATCAACCCCTTTCCATAATTGCACAACCGCTTTTTAAAATTTCTGAAACTCAGGAATCTGATTTTTTTAAACCGGCTGGAGCTATCTACCCGTATTTTTGTAACAACGGAATTTTACAGCTTACATGGGAAAGTGGTTTTTCTGCCACTCTTCTTAGAAAGCTTTTTTTAAGCGGAAAAGAAACTGGAGTTACAAAAGAACATCTAAATGATTTTCTGACAAGATTCAACTGGAAAAAGTTTCAATCTGCAATTTCAGACAATATTAACAGCAGTTCTTCAAACTTCTACAATCCATGGTTTTTAGATCAGGAAAGAATTCTTTCAAATCTTTGTATGGGAATTTTCCAGCTATCTTACTTGAATCTTTCTTACGTTTATGAGTTTCCTGTAGAAAAAACCGGGATTCCTGAAAA
This sequence comes from Spirochaetia bacterium, assembly GCA_022768685.1. Lineage (GTDB taxonomy): Bacteria > Spirochaetota > Spirochaetia > Treponematales > Treponemataceae > Treponema_D. The sequence continues at coordinate 1,998 of JALEPQ010000145.1, read as the reverse complement.
CATTTCTTTTTACAGTTCGTTTATACCTGAAAATGATTATATTTCAAAAAACAGGATTATAACATTGAAGAAAAATGAACCGGTCCTTATTTATTTTTCCGAAAATTTAGGAGCAAATCTTACCTGTACATCTTCAAAAAAAGTATCACTTGAAGTTGTTTATATGCCGATATTTATAACAGGCCTATGAAACGTTCTATATATTTTTTTTATTGTTTATTTGTTCTCTCTTTTTCAGTTTTTTTTGCAGCATGTTCTAAAACTCAACCTGTAATGGAAATTCCAGTTTCAATTCCAGAAGTGACAGTAAATCAGTCTAATCACAACTGGTTTTATTTTTCCAGAAATGAAATTTGTGAGGCGGATAAAATTCAAAATGTTCCTCAGGTAAAAGAATTTCCATGGACAGAGGCAAGGAGAATTTCTTCAGCAAATAACACCGTAAATCCAGAATCGGAGGGAAAAGCTTTTGCTATTGTAAACCGCATGGGTATAATCTGCTTTGAAGATGATAAATTTACTTTTGCAAAAGACAACAATCTTTTTAATGACAGAACTGCAGGAAACATTGCATTTTTAAATGACACTCCTGTTTACACTGTTTATAAAAGTTCTTTTTTTAATGACACTATTACGGAAGACAATTATAAAAAAGATAATTCACAGCATTTATTTTTGTTACAGTTTGATGACAATGCCAAAATTTCTTATCCAGTTTTAAATTGCAATAATCTTACAGATGAATCAAACACTGAAGTTATTGACTTCAACTGGAACGGCATGGATTGGCTTTGCTGCCTAAAAACAATAAACAATAATAAAATTGAATTTTCATATATAAAATGGGCTCCAACAGTTTCTCTTCTGGAAGTTTCTCCTTCCACTGCAAAAAATAAAATACGCATTTCAGAATCGGATGTTGATACATTCAGAACTGCAAAAACTCAATACGATTTTTCTAAAGCTCCAGACAGAATAAAAAAACTTCTGGATGGTTTTACAGAAAAACTTCCATTTTCAATTGAAGTAAAAAATGCCGGCGGTACAGGTGCTAAAATTTATGAAAATTCTGTTTCATCTGATGAAAAAACTTTAAATGCAAAAGCCATAATTTCACACAGCTGGAGCTGCGCTATTTTTGAAGATGGAACTTTATTTATTGAAGGGGCACTACCTGGAAAACATATTTTACGCCAAGGAAAGACAGTTGCCATAAGATTACCTAAACTGCCTCCAGATTTTGTGTATTCAGATTTTGTAATTTCTGGCACAACTTTATATGCTGCATGGGAAGAAAAAGATTTTTATAACATTGGAAGAAGCGGATTTTTAAAAGTGAATCTTGAAGATACCCTTTACAGCAAGGTATTATAATTTAATGGATTTTAAGCGGATATTATTAGCTGGCAGTCTTATCTTTTCTCTTTTTGTTCCCTTGTTCTCCCAGGAAAACCAGCAGACTGATGCAATGAAGACTGAAACTGAGTTTTCTGCATCCCCTGATGAGCAGATTGAATCTAAAAAAAGGGGGCTTCCTAACTTTTTTGATGCTTCCAGATTCATTCTTGGACTTACTCCAGGTTTTTATATTAATCCAGATTCAAATCAACTTAAAAGTGCACCTTCAGCACCAATTTATCCTTTTTATGCAGGTTTTATTTACCCGGATAATTCCTTTATTGCAATTGAACCAACACTTTCTTTTTTTACGCTGTATACCTTATGGTATGATGGAACTGCATATCCGGCAGAAATTGAAAACAGAACTGCCACAACACTTTCATTTCTGCTGAACATTCCTGTAGTTTTTGCGTTGAATGTAAAGGGAACTAAATTACAAATTTCACCGGGAATTGCCATGCTTATGCGATTTGCATTAAAGACAGGAGGAGTTTCAGGTTCAGAATCAGGATATTCTGGTACGGTAGACAGTGATATAAATCTGATTAATAAATGGTTCTGGTCAAATGCCAGATTTTTATATTTTTCTGCAGGAGT
>JALEPQ010000202.1 GCA_022768685.1 Spirochaetia bacterium | reverse complement strand
AATAATGCGCTACACGCTTTTTGTGGTATAGAAACTATTGAACTGCCGCTTCGCAGCAGCCACAAAAAGAGTGTTTTTGAACCACGCCCCGCTCCTTCGCACCAACATTACGGAAAAGCGTTTATAATGCGTTTGCCCTGAATTCTTAAAATTTTGTTCTACTTTTTTTCTATGCAATTTGATATAATCAAAGAAATGTTGTCGGAAAATCCTGATTTTTTACAATCTCAATTAATTACTTACATTGGAAACAAACGCGCTCTTTTACCTTTTATTCAGCAGGGAATAGAAACTGTTCAGAACAAATTGCATAAAGAAAAACTTAATTGTATAGACGTTTTTTCAGGAAGTGGGATTGTAGCCAGATTTTTAAAGCAATATTCATCAAATCTTACAGTAAATGATCTTGAAGAGTATTCCTGTATAATTAACCGCTGTTATCTTTCAAATATGGCAGATATGGAATTATCAGAAATAAAGAGCCTTTATGATGAATTGATTTCAGAAATTGATTTCCGTATGGAAAAAATAGGGGAGAGCAGAAAAAACGGAAATTATGTTCATCCAGGATTTATTTCAGAACTATATTCACCATTAAATGAAGAAGATATAAAAAAAGGGGAGCGTTGTTTTTATACACCCTACAATGCAAATTACCTGGATGTTGCCAGAACTCTTATAAATGAAAAGGTTCCAGAAAAGTACAGGGATTTTTTTATAGCACCACTGTTATCGGAAGCTTCAATTCATGCAAATACAGCAGGAATTTTTAAAGGATTTTATAAGAATTCAAAGACTGGCACTGGTCAGTTTGGTGGAAATGGAAAAGATGCCCTTTCAAGAATTACGGGCAAAATCAAACTTCAGTTTCCTGTTTTTTCGAATAACAAAAGTGATTTTCGGGTTTTCTCAAAAGATGCAAATGAACTGGTTCTGCTTCCTGAGTTATATGAACAGGGGATTTTTGATCTGGCTTATTTTGATCCGCCTTATAATCAACATCCTTATGGATCAAATTATTTTATGTTGAATCTTCTGGCAAAATATGAGCGTCCAGATGTGGAATCCATAAGCCGAGTATCTGGAATTCCAAAAAACTGGAATCGCTCAAGTTACAACAAGAAAAAAAAGGTTAGTCAGGTTTTCTTTGATTTGGTGAATAATGTAAAAGCCAGATTTGTACTTGTTTCTTTTAATTCAGAAGGTTTTATTTCCAAAGATGAAATGATATCTCTTTTATCTTCTTGTGGAAAAGTTACTGTTCTTGAATCTCAGTATAATACTTTCCGAGGTTCAAGAAATCTAAGTAACCGTGATATCCATGTAAAGGAATATTTATTCCTTGTAGAAAAATAAATTACTGTAAAATTACACATGTCATTATTGGAAGGTGATCAGAGTATCCCTCTCCAGAATTGATTTTATAACTCAAAGGAATTCCGTCCTCATCAGCCCAGGGTAAATCGGCTTTTTCAGAAAAAGATGTAAGAATAGAACTTCCAAACGAAAGAAAATTATCAATGCGTTCCCATTTTTTTTGATAATAATAAGTTCCCTTTTCTGTAGTTAAAGTGCCGCCATCATTAAACCAGGGGGACCAGACAGGAATAGTTTTGGATTTATTTTCTGCAATAGAATAGAATCTTAATAAAACGTTTCCTTTTTCATTTAAAAAATCTGTTTTAAAATCAAGTATATCCCGATTAAAATCACCACAGATTAAATAGTTTTCATTTTCTGGCAGGGTGCTTAAAACTTTTGCCAGGATATTTTCCTGCCAGTCTCTCCATATTTCGGAATTTTCTTCACCTCCAGATTTAGATTTCCAGTGGTTTGCCAGTATATTTAATTTTTTATCATTAATAAGAATTGTTGCCTGTAAAAGAGGTCTAGATGAAGGTTGTTTTGAGTTCTGAGTTCTTACATCCATTTTGTGAATCACGGCATTTTCAATTGGAAATTTAGACAGAATTCCAATGCCAATACATTCATTGTCGTCTTGTGCAAAAGAACCGTAAGTCCAATTATTATTCCCAGACCAAGCCCTTCCTGCAAGTTGATTGAAAATATCATAGAGCACACCTTGATTCTCAATTTCTTCAAACACGTAAATATCTGAATCAAGCAGTTCCATAACTTCTACCAGGCGTTTTAATCGTTCGATATACTTATCTCTAGACCATTTTGTCATACTCTGAAAATCAGCATACTCATTGCCAGTTAACTGGGCATCAAAGAAAGTCTGCACATTCCAGGATACAACCGAAACGATTTTATTTTCACCTGAATCAGAATTAGCCGAACCACAGCTTTGCAAATGACAACTTGTAGTAATCATCATCAGAAAAAACAAAACATAAAAAGAAAAATCCTTCATATAAACCTCTTAGCTCAAAAAAAATCGAGCTACTATAATATACGTTTAGACTTTTCAAAAAATGAAATGAGAATATAAAAAAAATGATTTTTTTTTGAAATTTATTTTAGAATTACCCAGGTGGCTCCATTTCCGCCTTCCTGTTTTGTTTTAGGATGACCGGACATACCACAACGTTTATCAGCTTCAATAAATTTTCGTACAAGTTCACCCAAAACAGGATCTGAGCCAGTTGTATGAATTCCTTTTCCGTGGATAATCAAAATTTTTCTTATTCCACGTCTTTTACAGTCTGTAATGAAGTAAGAAAGTTTTTTTTCAGCCTGGTCCTGATGCAAGCCATGCAGATCAATTGAAGCTTCTGGTTTCATGGAAATAAGATAATTTCTGTCACTAAGTTTTGATTTTTCTTCAGTTTCTTCAGCCAGCTTATCTTTATCTATTGTTCCGTATAATCTAAGCCATGCTTCCATAGGATTAATTTTCCTTGAATTCTGAGCCTGGATCTTTGCTTCAAAATCTCTTTCCTCAGCTCTGGCTTTTTCTTCAGCTGTAGGAGCATTTGCTTTTTTGTGAGATACAGTGTTCTTTCCGCTTTCTTTTTGTTTTTTTATTTTATTTGCCTGATAAGCATCCCACTGATTTAAAATATCATTCATATCCATATAAACAGCCTCTCTGATTTTATTTTTGAATTTTTATTACGTCGTATTTATTACACCATCCGGAAATTGTTCCCAGTTCCACAAAGTACCAGTCTCCAACTGTTTCCAGCAATTCAATTCTGTTGCCGGGAGCAATTTCAGAAATTGAAGAAGCATTTGTTTCTGGAATTGAATAAATTGTTGCTCCTTTAGAAATTGCATATTTTTTAGAAACTTTTATTGACGAGTAAATCAGGAATGTCAGCGAAAGAGTAATCAAAACTACACTTATTAATGTCCAGGTATTTTTCTTTTTTTTCAGGAAAAATATAAAGAGCAGAATAAAAATAATTGTTGCTGCCAGAAAGAAGTAGAAGACTGCAATGTTAAATTCGTTTTGATTGGAAGGAAGTTTTAATTCTTCTTCAAGAGCAATTCTTTGCTTTTTACTGGAAAAATATTTATGTGGTGTATAATGTTCATCTTTACGAAGTTGAGCTAATTTTTCGCAGGTTTCACCTTTTATTTGAGAAAAAGTAGATTTACTGTCAGTTTTTTCAGCTGTGAAGGCATCCATAAAAATCATTGCATCAGGATTTAGTTCTTCTGAAGTTTTTTTTGCCTGTGTAAACTCAATTGAAAAGGCAGGCATCAGCAGATTATTTCTGTATCCGTTGTAAGCTGTAGCGGTAAGTTTCATTCTAGGCATTGGAATAATACCTGAAGCCAGAGCAGTCCATTCAAAATCAGCAATAGGAATCAGTTCATCAGTTATACGTTTTTCTCTATATTTTATTTCAGTAAATTCATAAGTTTTAGTTTGATTGAATATTGAATCCTTTGGAATTTCCCAGTTAAATTGAACAAGCTGAGTTGCATATTGCAGATAAATCGTAAAACTGATTTTTTCACCTACTTTTGCTGATAAGACAGGTTTTTTAGGGGCATTATCATCAGATGAAACAGTAGTTCCGTCTGAAAATTCTATAATCATTCTAGGCAGCATGTTTTCAGGATTTTCAGAAATTTTGACTTTAGCAAATCTTAGTACCCTTTTTCGTCCATGAAGAAGAATTGTGATTGGAGGCAGCTGATAATCACCTTTTTTTTCAAAGTTATACCAGATTTCAATTTTTGTTGACGTATTTTCTCCGTAAATTTCACTTTTTCTAAGAGTTTTTAAACTTACATTCTGAATTTCGTTAGGCGGCTGAATTTGAACGGAATTAGCCTTTGTGTCTGGAAGTAAGACTTCAAATTTTATATCTTTTTTTGCGTACAGTTTTTCACCTTCTGCAGGCAAGATTGAAAGAGCACTGACTTCTGCATAAGTGAGAATGTGAGAAAAAAGAGAATTTGAGCCTAATAGCAGAAAAATACTGAAAACTAATAATCTTCTGCCAGATTTGGTGATTGATTTGATTCGCTGTTTTTCCATTGTTTCTGATCATTCTCCTTTATACGTTCAAAAACCCCTTTTTCTATATCAGGGATGTTTGTTTTATCATCGCTTGCAGGTATAGTTTTAGTTTCATTCTGTTTTCCATTACCAGAAAGCATTTGCAAAGAAAGTTCAAGATTAATTTTTGCATCAATTCTGGAGTTGTCTGCTTCAAGAGCTTTTCTAAAATATTTTTTTGCGTCTTCATATTGGGAATTTTTATACGCAATAATGCCGGCATTATAAAAGGCACCATATTTCACGTTTTTATCAGCATCAGAAGAAATCTGAGAAAATTTTTTCATAGCAGATTCATCTTCGCCAATAGAAAGATAGGCTGTCCCCAGATTGTATAACGAATAATCTAGTTGAATCTGATTTTCTTCATTTTCTGCAAGTTGGGATGATTTTTTAAAATTTGCAATTGAATGCCGGTACTGTTTCTGATGGAAAGAATACACTCCTTCAAGAGTTTGAGAAACCTGATTTGAACAACCTGTAAAGAACATTGTAAAAATACAAAGTGCAGAAGCTGTCTTGATAATTTTATTTTTTTTCCATTTTGCAAAAACAATTCGGAAATCAAATTCTGTAAAAATATAGCTGAAAGCAAAAAATAAAACAGAAAGAATAAGGAACATCTTAAAATGAGGAATAGGTTTTGCTTCATAACTGACAATCTGATTTCCTGCAGAAATTGTAGAAAGCTGATTTAACAGCTTTACAGCTGATCCTTTTTCCGAAGAATTAATATAAGTTACAGGAGTTTGAATTTTAAAGAATTTAAGTTTTGCTCCTGCCGATTCTATTGCATCCATAATTGATTGGGAACGTAATGCAGTTTTTACATAAGTTTTTTTATCACCAGCAAGAACATTTACTTCTTTTTCTGCACCAAATCCTATCATGGTAACAGGAATTCCTGATTTTATACATTCTGTAAATGCCTGAGAAAGCTGGCCGTCAGTTTCTTCTCCATCTGTAAAAACCCAGATTCTTCCGGCTGAAGAAAAATTATCAGGAAATGTGTCTTTTGCACATAAAATACCTTTTGAAAGACTTGTTCCTGGTTCTGTCATTAAATTTGGAGAAAGAACATCAAGCAGAGATTCAATCATTATTTTATCTTCTGTAAGAGGAATTGCCGCAATACCATCACCTTTAGCAAGGACAACTGAAACGCAGGTTCCATCCATTTTTTCCAGAAGTTTTTTTGCATAAATTGAAGATGCCTCTAGTCTGGTCATTTGATTTGGACCATCGTGAGCCATCATACTGTTTGAAATATCCATTACAAAGCTGACTGAAGTTCCATTTTTTTGAACTGGAGCCAGATAGGAACCCCATGTAAAACCAAAATAGCCTAAAACCAGCATAATAAATGCAATTCCAAGAAAAATTGTTCGGAAAATAATTACTTTTTTATAAAAAAAGTTAACCCTTTCCTTCAAAAAAACTCGTCTCAAAACCCAGACAAATATGGCAGTAAAAATTGCAATAAGAACAAGATATTTGTAATACTGAGTTTCCATTGTTTTGTAAGTATAATTCTGAATTATGTTTTCAGTTTTTGTAACATAATTCAGGGCCTGGGAAAGTTCATCCACAGTTTTTACTTCAAAATATTTTCCGTTTGAAATATGAGAAATCTGTCTTAATGAAGCTGAGTTGAAATTTGAATCCAGATAGCCGGAATACAGTTTTCCTGTTTTTGGATCTTTATATTCAATAGGGACAGTCCCCTTTGAGCCAATTCCTACAATGTAAACTGGTATTTCTTTTTCAGCTGCCAGTTTTGCTGCTGTTTCCGGATGAATAGCACCAGCATTGTTTTCACCGTCTGTAAGAAGAATTATGCATTTTTTTGGTGCAGATGATGTAGAAAGATGGCATACAGCAGTACTTAATCCGTCTCCAATAGCAGAACCGTTTCCTAAAATTCCAACTTCAATATCAGAAAGTCTTTTTTCAAATACATCAAGATTTGCTGTAGGTGGTACAAAAACAGAAGCTTCACTACCTAAAGTTACAACTCCATATCTAAATCCGTCATGTTCCCTAATGATTTTGGAAATGGCATTTTTTGCAACGTTGATTCTGTACTGGCCTTCTACATCTTTTGCAGCCATGGAAGGACTTGTATCAACAACAAATATGATATCAGTTCCTAATGTTGTATAAATTTTCTCCTGAGTTACTTTTACAGGGTCAGCTATGGCAAAAATAGTGAGAATAAAAGCCGCTGCCAGTAGAACTCTTGCAAGGACAGAAAAAAATTGTCTTAATTTTCCTTTCCATTCAAAGACTTTACCATTCCAGTCTGCAAGAACTGCAGGATAAGTAATCTGAGAAAAAATTTTTAGTTTTCTTAAAAGAAATAGAAGAGGAATCAGTAATAAAAGTAAAAAGGCTGAAGGATTGTGAAATTCAAACATCTGTAGTTATTCCTCCTTTTTTTCTATATTTTCTAATATGATTATGTTTGCCTTTAATTTTTTCAGCATTTCAATTCTTTCATTTTCAAGGAAAAAAGTATTTTCTGTACCAACAGCACCTTGTGCATATCTTATATAATCTGTACGTATAAAAACTGAAGCAATTTCTCCTGCTGCGTCTGTTTTTTTATCACTCAAAAGACCACCTGTAACTTCAGTTATTTTGTTCATTATCTGAGAAGATACGGTTTTGCTGAAAGGAAAATCATATCTGATTTCCAGATAAGACCGCATTATTGACTGAATTTCTGCGGCAAAATTTTTATCGTCAATATCCTGTTTTGAAAGTTTTTTTAATTTCTTAAGAGTTTTGTTTTTATTACATCTATATTTTCGCAGAAGCTTTCTTGTCCTGATAAAAAATGCAATTTCTTTATGTTTTACAATGGCACGTATTGCTGCAATTAAAACAAGCAGCATTCCAACTAAAAATCCATAAACCTTATAAGTTGTACCAGGAAGTAAAAGAGGTTTTGTTGCAGAACGCAAAGTGTAAGTATTGTTCTGTTCTGTAATGGAAACTATATTTTGAGGTTCAAATTTTATGATGATTTTTTCTGTACTGTCAGGATTTAATGCAGTTGCAAGATTATATGAAGGAAACTGAATTTTTCCAGTTTTCCAGGGAATAAAAGTCAACTTGAACTGATAGTAATTAATACCAATCTGAGAAAGTTCAATTTTTTGAATTTCATATTCAGAAAGATTTAAATTTCCAGAAAAGGAAGAAACTGGCAGCTGTTGAACCTGCTTTCCGCTTTCAGAAAGCTTTGTAAGAAATTCTTGATTTGAACTGAATGTACATTGAAGTTCAGCCCTATCACCGATATATACTTTTTTTGGAACAAGAATCTGTTGTGTCTGTAATACGCTCATCTTTCTTACCCTTTAATCTTTTTTGAAAAAACGTTGTTAAGGACATAAAGTGGATCATCAACAGTTTTTAAAATAACAGGGATAACACCATGTTTCTGGCAGATTTCCTGCCACAATGCAATTTTCTGTTCATGATAGTCATTCCATTGTTTTTTAAATTTTGAAGATGAAGTAGGTAAAGTCATTCTGATTCCGCTTTCAATATCTTCAAATATAACTGAACCTAAGGAAGGTAATTCGTCATCATACTTATCATGAACTCTTACGGCAATAATGTCATGTTTTTGAGAAAGTGCTATCAAAGGTTTTTCCCATTCTCCAGTTCTAAAATCACTGAAAATAAAAATAAGAGATCTTTGTTTTAAAAGTTTTCCAGCACCGTTGAGGGCTGTCCCCAAAGAAGAGCCCTTTGTTTTAATTTCGCTCAGTCTGTCTAAATGCTGAAGTAAAAGCATAGATTGATTTCTTCCGGATCTTGGCTTACTTGAAAAGTGAATTTCTCCGTCAAAGAAAACTCCCCCTACAGGACATCCGTTTATTTCAGAAGCAAGAGTAACCAGAGCAGCAGCTTCTGCCGCTTCCTCATATTTTGTCTTTCTGCCAGTTTCTAAAAGCATAGAATCAGAAGAGTCTACAACCAGGAAAGTCTGTAATTCTCTTTGTTCTTCAAAAACTTTTACAAAAGGTTTTCCCATTCTGGCTGTAACATTCCAGTCCAGAGACCGTACATCATCTCCACGAATATAATCACGGACTCCATTTACCTCAATTCCATGCCCTTTGTATAAAGATTTAAAGTTTCCATTTTTCATTCCTGAAGCTAATTTTTCAGCACCAAGAGTTAGAAGAGAGGCTTTTTTTACTAATGATTCATTGTCAGATAAAAAACTTTTAGGCATAAATCAAAAACTTAAGGAACTGGAATAAAATCCAGAATCTTAGAAATAATTTCATCTGCAGTAATACTGTCTGCAGCAGCTTCGTAAGAAAGAACTAAACGATGTCTTAAAACATTCACAGCTACAGCTTTAATATCTTCTGGCAAAACAAAAGAACGACCGTCAAAAAGTGCATGAACTTTTGCACACTGCAAAATTGCAATACCGGCACGAGGAGAAGCTCCAATCTGAATGTATCGTGTAACATCCTGTGTATTAACTGCATTTGCCAGTGTTTTTGCATTTTGTGTATTTTTAGAAGACTGAGGACGAGTAACAGTAAGAATAGAAACTATATATTCTATCAGTTTTTCATCACAGACAACCTTATCTGTAAGTGCCTTTATTTTTTTTACATCACTTTCAGAAAGAACTTTATTTACAGCTACGGTATTTGCCTTACCACAAGTCTGAACAATTTTCATTTCATTTTCTGCAGTAGGATAAGATACAACAATTTTCATAAGAAAACGGTCTAGTTCAGCTTCAGGAAGATTATAAGTTCCTTCCTGTTCTACCGGATTCTGAGTTGCAAGAACAAAAAATGGCTCTGGAAGTTTATAAGACTCTTCACCAATAGTTATCTGTTTTTCTTCCATTGCTTCAAGCAAGGCAGACTGAACTTTTGCTGGTGCACGGTTAATTTCATCTGCAAGAACAACATTTGCAAAAACAGGACCTTTATGAACACTAAAAGAACCTTTGTTTGCTTCAAAAATCAAAGTTCCAGTAACATCTGCAGGAAGTAAGTCTGGAGTAAACTGAATTCTTTTAAAATCCAGTCCAAGAATTTCAGCGAAAGTTTTTACTGCCAGAGTTTTTGCAAGACCAGGAACACCTTCTACAAGAACGTGGCCTTCTGCAATAAAAGCTGTAAGCATATTATCAATCAAATATTCCTGACCAACCAGTCGTTTGGCAGCTTCAGAACGTACTTTTTCTACAATAGTTTTAATTTCTTCAAATTCATTTTCCATAAAGGAGAGTGTAGCATAATTTGTAAAAATTAGGAAACGGTATAATTATTGGACCACACTTCATACCTACTCGCAATTCACAGCTTGCTTACGCGCGGTGCACTACGCAGCAAAGCTGCTACGGCACTTGCTGGCGCAACTGTTCATTTCTCGGGTCGTGTGAACCTGAATGTAAAGTGTTTTAATTACAAAATGAGTATTAATTTTTATTCAGCTGTTTCTTCAGTTTCAGTAGAATTCTGTGCTGAAATTTCTATGTTCTGTTCTTCAAATTTAATTTCTGAAACTGATTCATCAGATTCTGAACTGTTTTCTTCTGCTATTTCAGAAAATTCTTCAGTGTTTTCTTCTCTGGTATTTTCGTCAGTTGTATTTTCATCAAAAGAAAGGTCTGCCTCAGAATTATTAATAGATTCTGTAAGAAGATTTTTTTCATCAATCTGGAAAGAAACAGTTCTGTCAGAGCTGATTAAAAGTCTGTGAACTTTAAAAGTGATTCTATATTTTGCATTAGGATTAAAAGTGTAGGAGAATCTGACATTTTCCAGGTTCTCAGCATCGTAAAGTGCATTACCATCATCAATAATCGTACAAACAAAAGTCATTTCCTGATTGGTAGGAACATAAAAATATCCGTCTGTTGGCGCAGAATTATGGCGTTTATAGACAGTAAAACTTTCGTTGTTGATAGTTAAAGGTATAATGTCCTTGTCAAAACAAACTAAAGCTGAAGTTTCAGGATTTGTAAATGTTTCATTGAAAGACCAGTCATTTATTTCTGTTGCCAGTTTACAGCGGAATACTGTTTTATTGTCAAAAGTAAGAGTTTTTAACGTAACAATTACAGCAAGCTTTCCTGTTTCGTAATCCTGTACAAAAGAAATTCTGGCAACATTTCTTGAAGGATAAAAATAATTTACAGTAACTTCATCTTCCTGAGCTTCATCATCTGAAATGTCAAAATCCTCTTCAGATTCCTCTGTATCCTCTGCAATCTCATTGTTCTCTGCCATATCAGAAAGTTCTTCTGTAATATTTTCTGCAATTTCCTCAATTATTTCTATTTCTTCTGAATATGAATCCTCTTCAAAACTTTCAATTACAACAGGATCCAGCTGGTAATCAACTGAAACAACATAAGAATTTTTATCTTCTACAAAGTAGTTCAAAACTTTCTTTGCAAATTTTTTTTCTGTTTTGATATTTTTTTCAAGGGTGTAACTTTCTATTGAATCATCAGTAATTAATGAAAAATCAAGGTTATAGCCTGTATTCATATTTACAAACTGACTGATTGTACTGAATGGCAGTTGTTTTACTACTTCAGGTATCTGTGCATCATTTTCCTGCAGAAAAGAAGAAGACAGAGCTATTTCAGTTACAACAAAATTGTTATCTTCTAAAACAGGATAAGATTTTTTTGTGGTTGTGCAGGAAATAAAAAATATAGACAGGAATAAAGCTGCACTTGTAATAAAAACAGATTTTTTCATTTTTTTGAACCTCTACTTTTTTCTTAAATTATATCAACTTTCATTGAAAAATCTACATATAAAATTAATGTTCTCAGGGCAAACGCATTATAAATGCTTTTCCGTAATGTTGGCGCGAAGGAGCGGGGCGTGGTTCAAAAACACTCTTTTTGTGGCTGCTGCGAAGCGGCAGTTCAATAGTTTCTATACCACAAAAAGCGTGTAGCGCATTATT
>JALEPQ010000117.1 GCA_022768685.1 Spirochaetia bacterium | reverse complement strand
GAAGCGGCAGTTCAATAGTTTCTATACCACAAAAAGCGTGTAGCGCATTATTGCGCGGTTTTGAATCACGCAACCGTGACTGGGAGCCAAAAAATCGGATTTTTGTTTATAATGCGTTTGCCCTGCCACTTATTATTTATGAGATGAATCAGTCGGTTTCATCAATTATTGGAGCACAGACTTTTCCGTTTCTCAGTTCTTTAGGATAAACTTTAATTCCAAGTTTTTTTTCCAGGGATGCATAATGCCGCATTTCAAACTCATCACCAATTACAACATTTATACCTGTTTTTCCGGCTCTTGCAGTGCGTCCTGAACGATGAATAAAAAAATCTTCATCTGATGGTAAATCCATCTGAATAACGTGGGTAATTTCCGGGATATCAAGGCCTCTTGCTGCAAGGTCGCTTGTAACAAGAATTTTTGCTTTTCCAGAACGGAACTTGTCAATTGCATTTTTTCTCTTCTGTTTATCTGTTTTTGCATGAAGAGAAAGGCAGTCAATTTTTTTATATGTTAATTTACTGTGAATATTTTCAACTTGATCTGCACGACTTGTAAAAATTAATGCTTTTCCAGGATTTTCTGCGGCAAGAAATTTACGTAATGTGTCTATTTTGTCTCTGTTTTCTGCATAAATTGCCCAGTGAGAAATTCTCTTTTTCAAAACATCTTCCTGTGGCATTATAACATTATCAATCCCGCCAAAGAAAATTTTAGTTTGCCTGGTGATAGTTGCTGTACAGGCAATGACTTGAATTTTTAATGGCATTAAATTACGCAGCTCATTTGTATCTTCAAAGGTTTCTTTTTTAACAAGACGATCAGTTTCATCAAATACAATTGTATATGCATCTGAAGTTTTTAATTTTTTTAATCTTATAAGTTCAACCAACCGAGCTGCTGTTCCAATAATTATTTGAGGTTTTTCCTTAAGTGTTTCTATCTGTCTTTTTATAGGAGCTCCACCAATAAAAAGAGCTGTCTTTCTGCTGGTAATAGATTTACATGCAGTGTTGATTTGAGAAGCCAATTCGAATGTAGGAGCAACTACAAAAATTCTGGTCTTAATTAAATCTGGATCCTGCTCAAGTTTATTAATCAATGGGAGAAGATAGGCAAAAGTTTTTCCAGTTCCAGTTTCAGATTGGAAAATAAGGTTTTTTCCTTCAATTATTTTTGGGATAATTTCATTTTGTACGGCAGTGGGTTTTGTAATCTGTAAATTTTCAAGTTTTTGTACAATATCATCTGATAAAAGTTTAAATGCTTCTAGTTTTTCCATAACTTAAAAAATATAGCATAATAAAATGAAAACCGCTATAATTTAGAAATATGAAAGTAGGAATTGATACCTTTGGTTGTGATCACGCAAAATCAGGACTGGGGTCTTATATATTAAATTTTATTTCAAATCTTCCAGAAAATTCAGATTTTACGTTTGAACTTTTTGGTGCTGAAGTTGATCGTTATACTTATACTACTAATAATGGGCTTCCATATAATTCTGTAAATATTTCATCAAAATTATCTGCTGAAATAAAATGGCATAAAAGTAAGATTAAGTATTTTTTGAAAAAAAATAAATATGATTTTGTAATTTATCCATCTTGTCTAAATGTAATCCCTGTTGATTTTAAAACAAAAGGACTTGTGGTTGTAAATGGCATTATTTCCAGACAGATTTCAGGACTTTCAAAAAGATATATTAAACAATTGAAAAAAGGATTGAGCCATTGTCAGATTATTGTTGCAGCTTCTCATTTTATAAAAAAAGATTTAATTTCTCTTGGATTTGATTCTGGAAAAATTACAGTAGTACGTAATGGAATTGACCACAAACTTTTTTTTCCTGCATTGGAAAGTGATGAAGAATTTGTAAATATAAATCCATTTGCCATAAAGAAACCTTATTTTGTATATGCAACAAAACTTTCTGGTCCAGAAAAAAAACATGAAGAATTAATTCGTGCATTTGAAATATTTAAGAAAAAAACAGGTTTACCACATCGCCTTGTTTTAGCTGGAGAAGGGGTGGAGTATGGTGAGAAAATTCATGATATGGTTTTTAATTGTGAATATGCCAGTGATATATTTATAGTTGGTTATTTTCCTCATGACAGTTTACCAAAACTTTATGGCGCTGCAGAAGCATGTATTTTCCCTTCTGTAAGTGAAGGTGTGGGACTTCCAATTCTTGAAGCTATGGCTTGCGGACTTCCTGTATTGTGTTCCCGTGAAGGAGCTCTGCCTGAAATTGGAGGTGATGCAGCCTTATATTTTGATTCTGATAATATTAGTGAAATATCTGAACTTATGGAAAAAGTTGTTTCCAATTCTGAATTAAAAAATGACATGATAAAAAAAGGTCTTGATTGGTCTTCAAAATTCAGTTGGGAAGATACTGTAAAAAATACTCTGGAACTTCTTAAATAGTCTTCTTAAAAAATATAATATAATTAAAAAATTTAATTTTGTTATACTAAAAAAAAGTCCCGTTTATAAAACAAAACGGGACTTCTTCAAAAAATAGTATGCGTACTTTTTTCAGATTTATGCAATTTCACCAGCAACTGGCTGAATCAATTTTTTTACATCAGTTTCTTTTTGTAAAACTACATCTTTAGAAATACAAACTTTCTTTTTTCCTTTAATATCAGGAACTTCAAACATAATGTCCATTAACATTTTTTCAACAATAGTTCTCAGACCACGTGCACCAGTTTTTTGCCTTATAGCTTCGTCGGCAATTTCTTCAATAGCTTCTTTTTCAAAAACTAAATCTACATCATCAATTGCGAATGAAGCTTCAAATTGTTTTGTAATTGCATTTTTTGGTTCTGTTAAAACAGAAACTAAATCATCCCTTGAAAGTTCTTTTAAAGCACATGTAATTGGCATACGTCCAATTAATTCCGGAATTAAACCAAACTTAACAAGATCATCAGGTGTAACCTGGCTTAAAAGATTTGCAGTTTCTTCTGCTGTTAGTTCAAGTGAAGAACCAAAACCCATAGAGTGAGCTGAAGTTCTCTGTTCAATGATTTTGTCTAATCCTACAAAGGCACCACCTAGAATAAATAGAATATTTGTGGTGTCAATTTGAAGCATTTCCTGATTAGGATGTTTTCTTCCACCCTGAGGAGGAACACTGGCAACAGTACCTTCTATAATTTTTAATAAAGCCTGCTGAACACCTTCGCCACTTACATCTCTTGTAATGGATGTATTTTCAGATTTGCGTGCAATTTTATCAATTTCATCAATAAAAATAATACCACGTTCCGCAGCTTCAATATTTCCATCAGCAGCGTTAATAAGTTTTAAAAGTACATTTTCAACATCTTCACCAACGTAACCTGCTTCTGTAAGTGTTGTAGCATCTGCTATAGCAAAAGGAACATTCAGTTTCTGAGCCAAAGTTTTAGCAAGTAAAGTTTTTCCTGAACCTGTTGGTCCAATTAAAAGAACATTTGATTTTTCAATTTTTACAGCTGAATCATCAACCATTTTGTTCTGTGGAATGGACATTCTTTTATAGTGATTGTATACGGCAACAGAAAGAACTTTTTTTGCATCTTCCTGACCAATAACATAACTATCAAGATATTCTTTAAATTCTTTAGGAGTAGGCATATTCTCCAATTCAATTGGAGTTATTTCAGCAGCTTGTGACTCAAGAATACTTTCACATATAGTAACACACTTGTTACAGATAAAAGTTGTTCCAGAAGGTCCTGCGATTAACTGTCTGTCTTTTCCTGCTGTGTTTCCACAGAAAAAACAGTATGAATTCTTGCTGCTGTTGTCTTGTCCAAAACGTCTCATTTTATTCTCCAAAAATATGTTGCAAAATTATTTTTTTCTAGAAGGCATTACATGGTCAATAATTCCATAGTTCAATGCATCTTCTGCAGACATATAGAAATCACGTTCCATATCTTTTGCAACATCGTCAAAAGATTTACTTGTATCATTTGAAAGATACTGGATAGAAAGTTTTTTTAGTCTCTGAATTTCTTTTGAAAGAATTGAAATATCACTTTCCTGACCTTCAACTCCACCTCTAGGCTGGTGAATCATTACTCTTGAAGAAGGAAGAGCATAGCGTTTTCCTTTTGTTCCTCCACCAAGAAGTATTGCTGCCATTGAAGCTGCCTGTCCCATACAGATAGTCTGAATATCACATTTTACATATTTCATTGTATCGTAAATAGCAAGTCCAGCTGTGACTGAACCGCCTGGAGAGTTGATATAAATACTGATATCTTTATCTGGATTTTCTGATTCCAGGAAAAGAATCTGTGCTACAGCTAAATCTGCAGAAGCGTCATTTATTTCGCCGTCAATAAAAATAATTCTATCTTTTAAAAGTCTAGAAAAAAGATCATATCCTCTTTCACCGTTTCCTGTGCGTTCCCAGATGTTAGGAACGTATGTGTGCATCTGTTCGTTCATAATGTTTCCTTGAAAACTCTATTATTAATTATCTATATACAGATAATATAATGAATTTTCTTATAAAAGCATAGCAAAAAAATACCGGTGATTTATAAATAAACCACCGGTATATAAAATAAATCAAACTAATTTACAGAAATTATCTCATTTGGAATAATTCTTTGAAAGAAACTTTGTCACCTTTAGTAACTTTTACTTCTTTATAAAGTTCTTCATAAAGTTTGTTTTCTTTTGTATCATCAATTAAATACTCTTTTGCACGTGGATCAGAGTAGTGTTTCTTAACTTCTTCAACATCCATTCCACCTTCATCAGCAATTACCTGATACTGTGCTTCAACTTCTTCAGGAGTAACTGAAATATTTCTTTCACGAATTAATGCATCAACGATAATTCTTGCCTTAAGCATTTTTTCACTGTCACCAGTCCATTCGTTAATCATTGCTTCTTTTGTCTGACCTGAAGCTACAATCATTTTTTCAAGCTGTTGTGGAGTTGTCTGGAACTGTTGTGCCATCATATTCCATCTTCCTTCCAATTCTGCATTTAACATAGATGCTGGAATATCAAATGGATTTTTTTCTACAAGCTGAGAAAGCAATGAGTTGCTCTTTAATTCTTTAAGTTTGCGATTTTTTGCTGTTTCAAGATTACGAGAAATATCAGCTTTCATATCTGCAAGAGAATTGTATTTTTCGCTGCAGTCTTTTGCAAATTCATCATCAAGAGCTGGTAAATCACGAACTTTTACAGCTTTTACTGTAACTTTAATTTTCTTTGTTTTTCCAGCTAATTCTTCATCAGCGTCATCTTTCTTATATTTCTTAGTGATTTCTTTTGTTTCATCTTTTTTCATACCAATGATTTCATCATCGATTTTATAGATGTTTTCTCCAGAACCAACTGTAAATACAAAATCTTCACGCTGTGATCCGGCAATTTCAGCACCGTTATCATCAAGTTCACAGTAATTGATTGTTACAATGTCATCTTTAGCAACAGTGGCATCTTTTTTGTCTGATACTGTAGCATTTCTTTCCTGTAAAGCTTTTAATTCGTTATTTAACTCTTCTTCACCAACTGTTACCTGTGGTTCTTTGATTGTTACACCAGCGAATTCTTTTACACTTACTTTTGGGAATACATCGTAAGTAACTGTATAAGTAAGATCTTTTGTAAGGTCTAATTCTGGCATTGTTTCCATAACTGGCTGAGAATATGGAAGTGGGCGATTGTCTGTTTCGTCTTTTAAAACTTCATTAAGTGAGTTATCGATAAGTTCACCAATAGCGTCAGCTTTTAAAGAATCACCATACTTACGTTCAAGTACATTTGCTGGTACATGACCCTTTCTGAAACCAGGAATCTGAACATTTTTAACATACTTCTGAAGTGTTGCATTGTATGAAGCTTCAACATCTTTTTTTGCAACTGTAACTGTTAATTTAACAGCTGATTTTTCTAAGTTAGTGAATTCTTTAGTGATTTTCACAGTAATAACCTCTTAAAAATAATAATACAAAAAAAAAGCGATTCAGATGAAATCCAAATCGCTTCGCTTTAGAGCGGGAAATGGGGATCGAACCCACGACATCCACCTTGGCAAGGTGGCGCACTACCACTGTGCTATTCCCGCAAAATTAATTTGCATCTGTCAAATACTGATCAACAGTAAAAACTAGTTTTCTAGTTTAGCAATAGAGCGGGAAATGGGGATCGAACCCACGACATCCACCTTGGCAAGGTGGCGCACTACCACTGTGCTATTCCCGCATAAAAATTGTTTGCAAGTGTAAACTTGCGAGAGGAGGGACTTGAACCCTCACGCCGAAGCACTAGATCCTAAGTCTAGCGTGTATGCCAATTTCACCACTCTCGCGAATGAAGGTTTTCCAACCTTTTTTGAGCCATGCAAGGATCGAACTTGCGACCCACAGATTAAGAGTCTGTTGCTCTACCAGCTGAGCTAATGGCCCGTGTAAGTGATTGATACTATATCTAAAATTAGATTTTGTATCAAGTGCTTTTTTACCGAATTATCAAAAAAATTGATTTTTCAGTAAAAATATTGCGTCTGAGATGATTCGAACATCCTACCCTCGGTTTCGAAGACCGATGCTCTATCCAGATGAGCTACAGGCGCAAATGGTCAATAGCGAGTTAAAAAACTCTGCCATAAAAAAAGAACGGTTAAAAAAACCGTTCTTTTAGGGGTGCCTGATGGGGATCGAACCCACGACAACCAGATCCACAATCTGGCGCTCTACCGCTGAACTACAGGCACCGTATGTCGTAGCGACTTTTAGAAATATACAAAAAACATAAGTTTTGGTCAAGGGTAAAAAGTGAAAAAATATAAAGAAAATACATGTATCTTTATTTAATATTACTGCAGGGCTTCCGTATTATAAACAAAAATCCTGAATTTTTGGCTCCCAGTCACGGTTGCGTGATTCAAAACCGCGCAATAATGCGAAAGCCCTGAATATTACTGCTTTTTATAAATTTATTTCTTATGAAAATATAGAAAAAAATAAAAAAAATTATTAAGTCTTTTTTTTAAATACCGAGAATCAAGTGAAGTAGTCTAAAATTGGAGGATTAAAAAATGGAATCTGTAATTGATGAATTAAAAATGATACTTGAAAAAGAGGAAAATTTATTAAATCAACTTTCCATAAAGCAAAGTGATTTAAGAAATGCAGTTACAGAAAAAAACTGGGAATTCTTAATCAGTTCAATTGCAGTAATCAATCAGATTTCTGATGAATTTCAAAAACTTGATATTAAACGTGATGAAATTCAAAAAAATCTTTCAATAAATGAATTGAAACCTCTTATGGAATCAATTCGGTTGGTAAGATCTAAACTTTTGAAATGTAAAGTTGAAAACAGAGTTTTAGGTGATTATGTAGCAATTGCAAAATCATTTGTTCAGGATGTTGTGGAAAAAGCTGTTCCTCAGAACAGAAATAAAAATTATTCAAGAGATGGAAGAATTATTCAGCCACAGCCAAAAAGTGTTGTTTTAAATCAACTTTATTAATGCTAGTATAGGAGGTGTGATAAAAATTACGTCCGTGTAATTTTTATCACCAAGTTTATTTCGTGCTCTGCACTTCATAAACTTGGATACTCGCCATCCTGGCTCGCCGCTAACGCGGAGTTTTAATAGGAGAAAAGTAAATGGGATCTACATTTTCGGGAATTGAATTAGGAAAACGCAGTATTATAGCGAATACAGATGCAATTACAACTGCAGGTCACAATATTTCCAATGCCAATACAGAAGGATATTCTCGTCAGAGAGTTCAGATTAAAGAAATGGATCCTCTTTACAAACCAGATTTGTCTAGAGCTGAACGTCCTGGAATGATTGGACAGGGTGTAGATCTTCAGAGTGTAAATAGAATCAGAGATGAATTACTAGATAAAAGAATTGTCGGTCAGGCTAATGTTGAGTCTTACTGGCAGACTAGAAGCGACTATTACACCATGCTGGAGCAGATTTACAATGAACCATACGATGTTTCTATCCGTTCTAATATGGACAAATTTTGGGAAGGCTGGCAGGAATTATCTGTGAATCCTGAAAGTGAAGCTGCTCGTCAGGCTGTAGTTACTCGTGGTGTTACATTAACTGATTCAATTAAGCAGAGATTTGAAGCATTAAGTGGTGTTGGTAACATCATTCAGGGAGATATAGAAGCTACTGTAAAACAGGTAAATTCATATACAAGACAGATTGCACATATAAATGAAGAAATTGTTAAGTCTAAAGCCATGGGTGATAATCCAAATGATCTTATGGATAGAAGAGATTTACTTGTAGATAAACTTTCTGAATTAGTAAATGTCACCATAGATACACGTGATTCAGATGAATTTATGGTTCACGTAGATGGTCGTGTTATTGTACAGGGGGCTATTTCAAGGGAAATTGATCTGGTTCCAGGAAATGATGATTCTGGTTATGACAAATTAGTTTGGGCTGATACTGGTAATGACGCTTATTTTTCAGGTGGTAAACTAGGTGCCCTTGTTGAACTTAGAGATGTTGATGTACGTCAGGAATTACAGTCTTTAAACTCAATGACAATGAACTTTGCTGATCTGGTAAATCAGATTCATAAAAATGCTGTTGGATTAAATAATAATACTGGTTTAGATTTTTTTGTTCAGCATGATTTCGTTGAAAATTCAAATGGTAATTTTGATAGAAACGGAGATGGTCAGCTTGATTCATCTTATGTGTTCAGATTTTCAGGTACTAATGAATTAGATAAACAGCAACAGGTTGGTCTTGAAGGTGTAATGACATTTAATGGTGCAAATGGAAATGTACAGGTGCCATATTATCATACTGATACAGTAGAGACAGTTATTGCAAGAATTAATGATTCTTCTAGTGAAGTAAAAGCGTATCTTGATAAAAATAATCATCTGGTATTAAAAGCTGCCACTTCAGCATCCTCTGAAAATCCTGATTTTGTTATCCGCCATGTAGAAGATTCTGGATATTTTCTTGCAGGGTATTCTGGTTTATTAAAAGGAAACGGTGCAGAAAATGCCTATGATTTTAATTCTGCAGATGCAGTAAATGCTCTTTCAACAAATGCAGAATTTTCAGTTGCACCTTTGGCAAATCCTTCTGCATACATTGAAGTAAACAGTCTGATTAAAAATGATATAAAAAATCTTGCTGCCGGATATACAGATTCTACAGGCAGAGTAAATGCAGGGGATGGTCGGGCAGCAGTAGAAATTGCATCAATCAGAAATACAAATGTTATGATTGGTTCCATGAAAACTTTTGATGATTATTTTGCAGATTCTGTAACAAATGTTGGATTAAAAGGTGAACAGGCAGAAACAAATCTTTTTAGTCAGAATGCCATTATGGGAGACTTACGAAATTTAAGAGATTCTATTTCAGGTGTAAATATTGATGAAGAACTGGCAGAAATCATGAAATTTCAGCATGGATATAATGCTGCTGCAAAATTTATTACAGTTTGGGACAGCCTTTTAGATACTGTTATTAACAGACTTGGTGTGTAATTTGATTTTAGAAACGATTTTAAGGAGGACATAAATGTTAAGAATATCTTCACAGATGAATAATAATAATACTCAAAGTAATTTAAGATTGCAGGAGTCCAGATTAAATAAAGCAAATAATCAGATTGGAAGTCAGCAGAAAATTCAGCAGCTTAGAGATGATCCTATTGCCGCTGGTCACCTTGTAAGATATCAGTCTTATTTAAATCGTGTTAATACCTTTGAAAAAAATGCCCTTACTCTTTCAGATCAGTTTACTGTAAGAGAAACTTACATGCAGGATTCTCTTGAAATTATGCAGAGAGTTCGTGAACTTGCGGTAAATGGTGCTAATGGAATTTATAATAAAGAAGATATGAAAAATATGGCTTCTGAGGTAGATGAACTTTTAAAGGCACTTGTTCAGAATGCTAATGCAGTTGATTCATCTGGAAAATCTATTTTTGCAGGAACAAATACAAAATCAACAGCTTTTGATGTGGATTTTGGGAATGTGGATGGTTCAGGAGTTCCATTAATTCAAAATGTACGTTACTTAGGTAATGTTGATGTAAACAGTATTGAAATAGATGAAAATAAATATTTGATTAATGATAATGCAGGAAACAAAACTTTCTGGGCGGAAAATCAGCAGCTTTTTGGTGCAAGAGATGCTTCTTCATGGCAGGCCCCTTCTGACCAGATAATTGCAATTGATGGTGTTCAGATAAAAGTAAATCAAGGGGATAATATTTACGCTGTTATAAGTAAAATAAATAATTCAGATGCAGCTGTAAAAGCAAGTCTTGATCCTATAAAAAATAGTCTTAATCTCTCTACAACAGATGCCCGTCAACTTTGGCTGGAAGATATTTCTGGAAATACTTTAAATGAACTTGGAATTATAAAAGATTCTTCACAGAAACCTCCATATAATTTAGGTGATGGTGTTCGTGTAAGTGGTGGTTCCATGTTTGATTCTGTAATTGCTTTAAGAAATGCTCTTCTTGCTGGAGATGGTGAAGCTATTGGTACAAGAGTTTTAGGAACAGTTGATCAGGGAATCAACAGTCTTGTAACACGTCTTGCAAAATCTGGTGCAGAATATGAACGTGCTCAACTTAATGCTACTCGTTCATCAAAAGTTGCTCTTGATGTAACACAACAGATTAGTCGTGAAGGGGATTTGGACTTTACCTCAGCAATTACAGATATGAAAATGCTGGATTATACCAATCAGGCTACTTTAAGTCAGGCTGGAAAAATGTATAGTTCTACTTTATTAAATTACATGCGCTAAAATAATAAAAGAATAGGGGAAAAATAATATGGAAATTACAACAAAAGATATGCATAAAGTTGAAATCACGGATGATAAACTTCTTACTATTCCAGAAGGTCTGTTTGGTTTTGAAAACTACACAAAATTTGCTTTAGTTGATTGTGAATATGAACCATTTATCTGGTTGCAGTCCATTGAAGATAAAAATCTTGCCTTTTTAATTGTTGATCCGTTTTTAATTTGCAATGAATATGAAACTGATATTGATGATTTAACTCTTGCAAAAATTGATATTAAAAAACCTGAAGATATTATAATTATGACAATTGTCACTGTTCCAAGTGATGGTTCTCCCATTACAGCCAACTTTGCAGGTCCAATAGTTATTAATAAAAATAATAAAAAATGCATTCAGGCAATTTCTGGCGATAACAGATGGTCAACTAAGGTTGATATTCTGGATATGCTTAAAAAGAAAGGAGGGCAATAATGCTTATTCTTTCGAGAAAAATTGATGAAAAAATCAAAATTGGAAATGATATTACAATTACTCTGATTGATGTTAAAGGTGATCAGGTAAAAATTGGTGTTGAAGCTCCTCGTGATGTAAAAGTTTTTCGTCAGGAAGTTTTTGATGCAATTCAGTCAGAAAATAAAGCTGCTGCAGATAATGATACTAATAATATATCTGGAATTGATGCAGTCAGTGCCCTTTCAGATTTATTAAAAAGATAAGCAACTCATTTGATATAATTATTTTTTTAAGTTTAATTCTGCTTCACTAGCTCTCAAATAGACAGGACCATCAAAATCTTTCATTGATGGTTCTTTTTTTTCTATTTTTGATTCAGAAATTGCAAACAATGCTTCTGTTGGTAATGTCTGATTTTTTAAAACAAGTACAATTGTTTTTGATTCAGAATCAATCATTATCTGCTTAAATTTTAATGCATCAGGACCTGCAATGATGATTTTTTCAAAGGCAGAAACTTTTTCCAGAATAAAATCAGTATCGTAATCTCCGTCTTCTAAAATAATTGAATTACTATCAGATATTCTTGCATAAAATTTATCTTTGTTAGCATCTATTAAACTTAATACAGGTAAATTTAAATCTGTATAGGCATATTCATAGGCTTCCAGGCTAGAAATTCCATAAACCGGAATATCACAGGTCATTTCAATTGCTTTAATTGCTGCAAAACCTAAACGTAAACCAGTAAAACTTCCGGGACCTGCTGTAATAGTAAGATAATCTAATTCCTGTAAAGTTAAGTCTGCTTTTGTAAGAACATATTCAATAGCTGGAACAATTGTTTCTGACTGTTTCATACCAATGTCATAAACACAATGAACTGAATGTTCATCATTTTTTGCTGCAATAATAATTTTTGAAACTGCACAATCAATTGCTAAAGCTTTCATTGAATATCTCCATTTTTCCAGTTGTCTATTGTAATTGTTCTGGACCCGTCATCTTCCGGTGTAATTTTTAAAATGATAGTTTTTTTGGGAAGTTCATCCATGATTTTTTCTGACCATTCTATGATTGAAACTCCTTCACCGTAAATCATATCGTCTGTTCCAAGATTGATAAAATCCTCTCCACCTTCCAGTCTGTAAACATCCATGTGATACAATGGCATTTTTCCATAGTATTCGCTGATTAAGCAAAATGTAGGACTTGTAATTGTATCATCAATGTTCAGAGCCTGTGCAATTCCTTTTGTGATTGTTGTCTTACCTGCAGCTAAAGTTCCCTGCATGGCAATGACATCACCTTTTTTTAATAATTTTCCAATCTTTCTGCCAAGTTCTATAGTTTCTTCTGGAGTATTTGTTTTGAATGTTAACAAGGTAATCTACCTTCTAGTTCTTCTGTTAAAATATATTGTAAAAGAGCTTTTTTTACAGGAAGTAAAGGGTAGTTTAGAGGTTTTCCAAATGTGATTTCTATATTTTTTTGCCCAAAAGGACTTGTCTCTATGGAAAAAGAAATCGGTGCAATTTCTGTGTTAGTTGGCAGTTCAATGTGAGCATCACAAGTGTATTTCTTTAAATAAAAGATTTCACCTTCTTCTCTTTGTAAATTCTGTAATTTAATAACTCTCATATAACTCTCTCAGATTAACCTAAAAATCGTGAGTTCGCAAGTAGGTATTATATTTCGTACTTGTAAATCAACGTATAAAGTTTATTTGTTGTCTTAATTGAAATATCAATAAATTGAATATGAAGAGCATATTTTCCATTCTGCAGTCTTCTTGTTCGTCTGATAATTCCAATTACCTTTTCTGTAACTCCCAGATTCTTTAAAAACAGACACATACATTGATTTTCTAGAATAGGCAGTTCTGTCTGAATACAGCATCCCCCTGCTGAGAAGTTTGTTAACTTTCCTTTATAAACTTTTGTTGAATAAATATAATCAGATTTTTTGCGGGGATCATCTTTTTCCTTTTTTACAGGACAGAATCCTACATCAACTTCTATATATTCACGTTTTGAGTTTCGTTGAGAAGTACATTCCAGTTGTTCTGTATGACTTACAACCATGAGAAACTTATTTGCAGAAGTATCTTCATTGTAGCGGATTATTCGTGTAATAAAGTTGTAAGAAAGACCGTTTTCTGTTTTATATGTAAATCTTTGTCTTACCAGTAATTTGGGACGACGAGGAGATTTATATAAGAATTCAGGAAGTTCCAGGAAGAATGCATCACGTTCATTTTTATATACAAAAAGCGGCAGCTGTTCTCCCATGTCAGTAATATAAAAAACAATTTTATCTACAGCTATAGAATGAGTTGATTTTATGCCCTTTAATTTTGCTACAATAGTTTCAATTTTATACTGAAGCACAAAAAAATCATTTATTTTCTGATCAGTCATTCCAAAATTTATCATCTGATTGTATGCTTCTCTAAAAGTTTCAAGCACATGTGAATTAGATTTGAAACTGTACAGAATATTCTTACAGTTTGTTATTCTACAGACATTCCATAGAATGTTAAAATCATGCTGTGAAAGTTCATGTTCTTTACAGAATTTTACAACATCATTTCTTCTAGTAATTCTGTTAGTTTCTTTTTCAATGTATTTGTCAGAAGCGTAATAATCTTTGATTTTTTTTGCAATAAACCAGATTAAAAACAATACAAGAATGACAATGAGAATAATAATTATCATTGGAATTACTGGGAAATTTGATCGAGCTTGTAATGGTGATGTTCCTGCCTGATAATTAAAATTCATATCTCTCCTGTATACTTATTTTACATGGTTTTTAGAAAATTAGAAATACTTTGTAATCTTGGACAAATTTCGTATTCAGATAAGTCTCCAATAAGTACAGTATCATTGTTTTCAAGGGCACCTTCAAAATCTTTTAGTATGCTTGATAAATCAGCAAAAAAATCATTGAAATTCATGTCATTTATTGTTGTAATTTTAAATGTTTCTGGGAATAAAGTAGCAAGAACGGAAATATGACAGAACTGATCAATGCTGTCAGCAAGATTTTTTATTGATTCACTTACTTCTTTATTTTTTCCGTTCTGTAAATCTACGGGTACATTTTCCATTTTTGCTGATAATTCATCAAAAAGTTTTGCTAAAGTTGCAAAAGATTCTTTTATTGTATTTTTTGTTACCACTGTAAATTCGATTTTATTAACATCGTCTATTGATTTAATTTTAATGTCGTCAAATAAATCAGAAGTGATGTTTTTGTCGTCAACAACAATTCCAATTACTGCTGCTTCATTTTCTTCACATGTTTGTTCAAAAGAATAAAAAATATCTCCAACGGTTTTTTCATTTTCAAGCTGAACATCCAAAGGATTTCCGTTCATAAAAAAGTTAATCATTTAATTAATTCTCCCGGTTAGTTATTTCGATTTTGTTGTTTAGTAAAATTAGAAATAGAATTCTGCTGTGATTCAAGGCTGTTTAGTGTACCTTCCATACGACCATACTTCATTCTTAAATCAGCTTCTTTTTCATCCATTTGGAGTTCAAGTTTTGAAATCTTTGCTTCTGATGATTTTATTTTTGAATCCAGTGAAGATGTTTTTAATGCAAGAATTCCACCTGTCTGAGTGTAGGCTGTAATCTGTTTATCAAGTTTATAGGCAATACCTGAATCTATAATCAGGTCACCGTCAGAATCATAACCAAAAATGTTTTTTATTTCATTCAGGTGATTTTCCAGTGCAGAGTCAAGTTTTTTTTCATCAATTTCCAGATATCCTCGTAATCTGCTTTGGGAATAAGAGCCACTTGCTCCAGAAGCATTTGTGGAAATACCAATCTGACTGAGCATTATAATTTGTGCATCATCATCAAAAGGGTATTGTGTTGATAAAATTGTCTGCATGTTTGATTTAATATTAGTCAAAGAAAAATCAGTTTCAAACATACCAAGTTTTTCTCGCTGAGTTTTCTTTTCTTCATCACTCAAATAATCTAATTCTTCTACAATTTCTGGTTTGTTTTGAGATAATATGTTAATTTTTGCTACAGCCTGATTATATTTTCCCACAAATTCAATTAAAGCATTCTTTGAAGCTTCTGTATCAGGCTTTATACTTATTGTAGCAGTTTTTTCAGTTTTTTCTTTTATATTTAAAGTAACTTCAGGAATCACATCATCAATTTTATTACCTGGTCTGGTAATAGTAATGCCCTCATATTTTATGATGGCATCATCAGCCTCTGTAATAGGGTGATTAGGAATATATCCATTTGTTTTAGATGGATTAAAAGCTTTAAACTCAGAAATTTCATAATAACTGTCTGTATTGGAATTTTTTACAGCAATAGATTTGATTCCTGGATATTCTTTTAAATCTATATCCAGTTTAATTTCTGATCCATCAAAGTTCTGCTCGTAAGGAATTTCAATTTCAGAACCATCATCTGTTATTGCAAATAAAACCTGGTTGTTTGAAACACTTTCCACTGGAATTTTTGGAACAGGGGAAGTTTTTAAATTCATGTCCAAAAGATTGTTTTTTATGACAATACCTTTGTATTCAGCAAAACCTGAGTCTGGAATTTCAGGTTCTACAGGTTTTTCATTTAATTTAAGGGTGATGTCATCTGTTTTGAAACTTTTTATTGAAAACTGAATATGGTTTCCGTCTTTTTTTGCAGCAGATGATAAATTGATGGAGAAGGCTCCTCTAGGTTCTACTTTTATATTTTCATCTGTAAGCAAAACCTTTGATAAGGAAAGCTGTGGAAGTCCTGTGTTATCATTTATATTTTTTACAGCACTTAATTCTGATGTTTTTGTGCCAAAGATTTCAGTATCAGACTTTGCTGGTGATATCATCCCTGTTTCAATGGCAAGATCTCTTGCTTTGTTTTCAAAAATGAGTCGGTTTTCTTTACCAGTTGTAAGCGATTCAATTAACAGTGTTTTTTTACCTGCACTTGAACCTATAATCATTGATTTAACAACTCCGTTGCTGCGTTTGTTAATAGCATCAGAGAAACTTTTTAGATTTCCTCCCTTCCAGTTGATGTTAATCTGTTTATCACCAACTTTATAAGTGTACATTCCGGAAGGAACTTCATAATCTGATTTTAATTCTGATGTTAGAAATCTGTCTGCTGTTGCAGGTTGAATTACATCAACTTTAAATTCCTGAAAGTCAGCACTACGGTTAGCTTCAGCTGTAATGGCATTCTCTTCTGTTGATGTAGCCAATTTATTGTTAAATGGATTTTCGTATGAGTAGAGAGATTTTGTGCTATCTCTAAGTGATGTTAAATTTGCATTTACTTCGCGCCAGGCGTCTTTCTGAGCTTTATATTCTTCAAGTTGATTTTGTTCTCTTGTAAGAGGTATACGCTCAACTTTCATCAGTTTTTCAACAGTTTCGTTTGTATTGTACTGATTTGTAACGCCCGGTATATTAATTCCAGCCATATTATTATTATCGTAAAAAAAAAGAGAAGGTTAAACTAATTCATTATACAAATTTCCAATAGCTTTTCTAATGCGTAGTTTTAACTTCTGCATATCTTCAGATGGAATCTCCTTAATAACCTGATTAGTGTTCTGGTCTACAATAGCAATGACAACCTGTTTAAGTTCTTTATTAACATTGAATTGAAGTTTACGACCGTACACCATTTCAGACATTTTCTGAAGCTGTTGAGAATCTTCACGAATTTCTGCTAGATTTTGCTCGATATTTTGAGCTACCTGAGATCTGTTTTGAATAATTGGTTCTGCTGTCTGCTTTATAACAGCTTTATTTTCCGTAGAAGTGTTAGTTGTTGCAGACTTATACACAGACAGGCCTTCCGTTGCCATGTGGACCATAGAATTATTAATAGTATTCATTGGTACCCTCCTTGTATATAAAACACACTAAAACTAAATGTGTTTGTCTCCCACAAAAAAAGAAAAGAAGGGGGGCGCACCCCTTCTTTTTAATAAATTCAAAAAGACTACATCCAGGAATCTCTTTGAAAGATTACAGACTTATTTCAATAAAGAAAGAACTGTCTGTGACTGTGAGTTAGCCTGTGAAAGCATTGCTGTACCAGCTTGTGTGAGAATCTGGTTCTTTGTAAACTCAACCATTTCTGAAGCCATGTCTGTATCGCGAATACGGCTTTCTGATGCCTGAGTGTTTTCTGCAGCAATATTTACACCTTTTGCAGCTAATTCAAAGCGGTTCTGATAAGCACCAAGATCTGCTCTCTGTTTTGTTACACTTGTTAATGCAGCATCAACAGCAGCAAGTGTCATGTTTGCTTCTTCAGGACTTGCAATAGAAATCTGTTCATCGCCACCCTGAGCTCCTTTAAGACCAAGAGCCTGAGCTGTCATTGTACCGATGAATACACGTGCATTCTGGTCAACATTAGCTCCAATCTGGAACTGCATAATGCTGTCTGATTCAGAAGCAAATCTTCCAGTTAACATATTCATACCGTTGAACTGAGCCTGACTGGCAATGCGGTCAACTTCAGCTACCAACTGTGATACTTCTACTTGAATCTGCATACGATCTTCATCGCTGTAGATACCGTTAGCTGACTGAACTGCAAGTTCACGAACACGCTGTAAAATGTCTGTTGTTTCAGTCAAATAACCTTCAGTTGTCTGAATGAAAGAAACACCATTTTCAATGTTCTTGCTTGCCTGATTAAGTCCGCGGATCTGGCTGCGCATCTTTTCAGATACAGCTAATCCAGAAGCATCATCTCCGGCACGATTGATGCGTTCTCCAGAAGAGAGTTTTTCCATGTTGTTCATGATTGACTCATTTGAAATGTTCAATACACGATCAGCATAAAGTGAACTCATGTTGTGATTAATAATCATAATTAATGCCCTCCATGTTTACTAATACTACAAAGCTTCGTGCTTTGAGTCCTGTGTAAGTGAAGGCTAAGTAGTATTGCGCCTACCAGCTTAGTTTCAGACCTATTACAGCAGGAATAATCAGACTAATTGGCTATAATCTGATTGTCCTTGCTGTCACTTACAGACATAAAGAACATTTTTTGTCAAAGAACAATATGTTTCTGAAAAAACATATATAAATTCACTAAAAATGTATTTGCAATGGTGTGGGATGTAAAAAAGAGTAGAGAAGAACTTGTTCACCGTGCAAATAAATATGAAATGCCAAACTACAGCATTTCATATTTATTATAATACACTACTTTCTCAGTAAAGACAAGTTATAATGAGGCTGTGAGTCAATTTTATGGCTGCATCAGCCATCTTATTTATAAGTTGCCTGAACTTATCTCAATAAACTAAGTACATTCTGAGACTGAGAGTTAGCCTGAGCCAACATTGCTGTTCCAGCCTGCTGTAATACTGAGTTTTTAGTGAATTCAACCATCTGGTTAGCCATGTCTGTATCACGGATGCGAGATTCTGAAGCCTGTAAGTTTTCAGCTCCAATATCCAATCCTTTAACTGTCATTTCAAGACGGTTCTGATAAGCACCAAGATCAGCACGCTGTTTGTTGATCTTTTTCATAGCTTCGTCGATAGTTCCGATTGCACGGTTGGCATCTTCCGGTGTGGCAAGAGAAAGCTTTTCTTCTGTACCAATTTCGCGAACACCAAGAGCTTCAGCTGTCATAGTTCCGATAAATACCTGAACTCTCTGATCCATGTTAGCACCAATGTGGAACCACATAGAAGCAGTAACAGAATTTTCTCCTGTAGCCTGAGCGAAACGTCCAGTAAGCATGTTCATGCCATTGAACTGGGCTGTGCTTGCAATTCGATCAACTTCTGATACAAGAGCAGAAACTTCTACCTGAATCTGCATACGATCTTCGTCAGAGTAGATACCGTTTGAAGACTGAACTGCAAGTTCACGAATTCTCTGCATAATATCTGTTGTTTCCTGAAGATATCCTTCAGTTGTCTGAATAAAGCTAATGCCGTTTGAAGCGTTTGTAGAAGCCTGATTCAAACCTCTGATCTGGCTGCGCATCTTTTCAGATACAGCAAGTCCTGAAGCATCATCACCTGCACGGTTGATTCTTTCTCCTGAAGATAACTTTTCCATATCTTTTGTGATACTAGTTCCAGTTACTCCGAGATTACGATTGGCAAACATTGCCGACATGTTGTGGTTGATAACCATAGTATTCCTCCTTGGAATTATAAATAGAAGAATCCTTTCTTCTAATAACGCAAAAATGCGTAAATGTTATTACAAGGCTACATCTACACATTTTTGCTAAGTTGCCTGACTGTTTTCCTTCAACGAAGTATGTACAGTCATAACACCTCTTATAAATTTTCGGAGGGAGTTTAGAAAATCTTTAATAAAAAATTAATTTTTTTTTATTTTAAAATATTTATAATCTGTTTTAGAGAACGAACTGCCTTACCTCTGTGGGAAATTGCATTTTTTTCATCAGCAGTCAGTTGAGCTATAGTCTTATTATATTCAGGTAAAAAAACAATAGGATCATAGCCAAAACCACCGTTACCAGCCTGGTCTTTTATATCTTCAATTAAAGTTCCTTCGAAGGTTTCCTGTGCAACGAATAATCTGTCATTTCCTGCATAAAGAACCATGGCACAAGTATAATGGCATGAACGAGGTCCATTCAGATATGCTCCTTTTGGGAGTTTATTTTCCGCAATTACTTTATTTGTCATATCAATCAGGAATTTGTTCTGTTCATCCTGACTAATTTTTGAACCATCTGGTTTTCCCTGAGGAAAATCTGGACCGGCAAAACGAGATGAATAAATTCCTGGTACGCTGTTCAATGCATCAACAGAAATTCCAGAATCATCTGCAATAACAGGGCAGTGAACAATTTCGTAAAGTGTACGTGCCTTTATTAAGGAATTTTCATAAAATGTGGTTCCAGTTTCCTCAGGATCAAAATTAATACCTTCATCAGAAGGTATTAAAATCTCGTGTTCTGGAAGAAGTTCTTCCATTTCTCTTTTTTTATTTTTATTTCCAGTTGCTAAATAAATTTTCATAGCATTTATTTTACTGAAAAAAAAAGAGTTTCACAATTATCATACTTTCATGGGTTTTTCATAGGATTCTATTGTTTTATTTGTATTTTTTCCGCAAAAAAGATAGTACGCTACCTGGCGTTCACAAATTCCAAGTATTCCTGCAATTGTTTTATTAGAAGGTCGTATGTGAATATAACCGTTTTGTAATTTTTTGTTGTAATTCTGCCATCTTTTTTCATGTAATTCATTTTTTCTGTATAAATTTTTTAATAACGATTCTTTACACAACTCTTCTTTTGATTTTTTTATTCTGTCTATCTGATTTTCATATCTTTTGTGATAGTAATAAGCCTTGTTTCTTCGTTCTACATACATAGTTTTTCTATCCTGTTTATATAATAAATCTTCCTTTAATTTCTGAATTACATCATACAGTTCTGAATATGTCAGATTATAAATCTTTGCAACTCTTTTTATTTGTTCATCTGTTATAAAAAAAGATGATTTAAGTGCTATTACTAAAATCATTTTATCTTTTTTGTTGATATTTGTTGTTTTATAACATAGTTTTCCTTTTAATGTTGATTCAATTTTCTGTTTTTCTGCGGCATAAGTTTCAGTATTAATATTTGAGTATGAAATGATTTTTTCATCATAATTTTTTATACATTCATCTGATATGACTGCGAAATTTAATGATTTTATTGCCTCTTTTTTGATCTGCGTTGAAATCATGGATAATAAGCAGCAATAAAAATATGAAAAAAAACTTCCGCTTTCAGGTTCATAGGAGGAAAAAATTCTGCTTCCTGATTCAAGAATCCGCAGATAAATTTCAGATTTGAAATCATCATCATAAGAATCAAGATTGAATAAGGGCTGATTTTTAATAACAAATTCTGCAATAAGATTTGAAGCTTCATGAATTGTAATATCATTGTTTTTCAGTCGGGAAGGGATTTGGTTAAATTTGTACATTTTTTTTACTCCATTTTTTTAATAAATATGCAATTTAATAAGCAATTTTTGTGCCAAGTGATTTTTTTTTAATATTTTTTTTAAAATATAAAAAAAGTTATTGACTATTTTTATAATAAATGGCATTATAACACTCGTTACGGCGACCTAGCTCAGTTGGTAGAGCATACGGCTCATATCCGTACGGTCAATGGTTCAATCCCATTGGTCGCTAACACAGGACCTTGAAACTTATCCAGTTTTAAGGTCTTTTTTTTTGTTAAAATTGAGTAATAACTTTTTAAGTTTTTAATGACTGTTAATATTATTAATCTTTGTTAATGTATGATGTGCTTAAAATAAGATGCCAGTTGATGTCTGGAAGTAATAATTATTTTTTCAGTAATATTTATATAAAAAAAGGGAAGTGTTCAAAAAGAACAATTCCCTTGTGGAATATTTTATTGGTTATAAAAAATATTAATATTCATCACTTTCTGAATCAGAATCCTGAATTTCTGTGCCGTTTAACTGCATAAGTAATTGATTTACGTTTTCTGCATCCATATGTTCAATTAATTGTCTTGCAGCTGATTTTGTAAAATAAAATTTGAAAGTAGGAGATTCTTCCTGTGCAGTAGATTCTTTTTCATGGTATTTATTTTTAACAGGATAAATAGTTAATGTAAAATATGGAGATTTATTTACAAATTCATAACCTAATAATCCTTTTCCTGTTCCGTAATTTGGTGTGAGCATTTTTACAGCTCCCCATTTTACAGAAATATCAAATTTTCCATATTTTTTATAAAGTTTGGATCCCTTTCGTTCAAGTCTTTTTGCTTCAAAATCTTTTTCATACTGTTCAAACGCATTTGAAAAATAAGCAGCACTTTCTGAATTCATAAAAATATAAGAATAAGAAGCTAAATAAGGTGATCCAAATCCTGGTTCTGATGTATCAAGATTAATAACATAATCAGCTCTCTGCTGTTTTAACTGACCTGTAATTCCTTTTGAAAAAACAATACCTTCTGAAGCTTCAAGAACTTTTTTATTGTTTCCAAAGCTGAAAATAGATTTTTTTGGTTTTTTTTCAGTTTTTTCTAGGGAAGTTTCTTCTGTAATGTATTCATCTGCTTCCTGTGTAAAAGCAAAAAATGACATGGAAATAAGTAATGCAACAATAATAATTTTTTTCATTTTTAACCTCTATTTAATAATAACGGAATATTTGAATTTGTTACATATTTATTTAAATTCCTTGAGTATTAATTTTTTTAGTTTATAATAGTGTAAAGTGGTTTTCTATCAAGGAGATGCGTATGAAAAGGATTTTTTTAGTTTTAGCATTTGTGTTTGTTTTTGCTGTAAATTGTTTTGCAGAAGGAACTGAACAGACTGTATATTATGAAAAAGATGATTCAAAATGGACTAATATGACTTATGAAAATGTTCCAGTTTTGAAGATTTTTGATTCAAGAGATGCTTATCTGGTTGTTTATCAGAAAAATCATCTGGGAGTAGGTACAACTGTAATTCCAAAAAAATGGGCTTTAGGTAATAAAGAAAGTCCAAAAAAGCTGGTTTTTAGAAATGTGTATGGTCAGAATAATGCGTATCTTTGTATTGTAAAAAAAGACGGGGAATTCCTGAAAGTTGTATTGAATACTCCAATGAAAAAATCTAATCCTATTTGGGCAGTTGTTTCAAATGGAAAGGTGATTGAAGGAACCGATAAAGATACTCTTGAAGAGTTGGACCTTTTCTAATTTTCTGATATATTTTGTAAAGAGGGTTTTATAAACCCTCTTTTTTTTTTCTCTTGTGGAGTTTAATGATGAAAGATGTAACAACAGCTGATGTGGAATTGTTTAGAAGTTTCATTGAAAAGCATGATTATTTTTTAGTTGCAGGCCATAAAGAACCTGATGGTGATTGTATTGCTTCATGTCTTGGTGTAAAAGCTATACTGAATCACTATGGTAAAAAATATGAATTATTATCTGCAGGCCCTTTTAAAAGAAATGAAATAAAATATTATGAAAAATATTTTTCAAATACAGTGCCATTTTTAGATGAAAGTGATAGAAAAAATACAGGTCTTATTATTGTTGATTGCTCTGAGTTAAGCCGTCTTGGAGAAATTGATGGAGATTTTTCAAATCTGGATATTTTTGTAATTGACCACCATAAAACTTCAGGTCTGCCAAAGAGGGCTGAAGGCTATATAAATTCTGAATCTCCTGCCTGTGCATTTTTAATTCAATTATTTCATGAAAAGATGATTGGTAATATTGATAAGGAAACTGCTAAAGTGCTTTTCTTTGGATTGTGTACAGATTCCGGTTTTTTCAGATTCTTGAAAGATGATTCAGCTTCTGTTTTTGAAGGAGCTGCCAGATTAGTTTCTTATGGTGCAGATCCAAGAGCTGCTTATATCAATATTAATTCTGGTAAACCTTATTCTACAAGAAAGCTTCTTGGAGTTTTACTTGATAAGGCAGAACGTTATTTAGATGGTCGTCTTGTGATTACTTATGAAACAATGGATGATACAAAAAAATATGGTCAGGAAGGCAGAGATTCTGATTCTTTATATCAACTGCTTCTTTCTGCAAAAGATGTAGAAGCTGTTGTTTTTTTAAGGCAAGATACTCCTTTAACTTGTACTGGGGGGTTCCGTTCTCAAGATAAAATTGATGTTTCTCAGGTTGCTGCAAAATTTGGTGGCGGAGGACATAAAAATGCATCTGGTATGAGTTGTGATGGAAAAGTTGAAACATTGATTCCTCAGATAGTAAAAGAATTTGCAAGAATAATGTAATTTACCTGAGTTGTGCCCCTGAAATAAAACTTTGGGCATATTCCACTAATTCTTGTATTTCCTTATCTGAATAGGGAATGATTTTGTTAAAATCTGGATTCAGGCAGTTTTCATTTTTGAACTGAGCAAATTGCCAGGAAGCATTCTGTGGAAGTATAGATGCAATATTTTTTATATCGTCCCTGCCTATAAGCGATGGTACAAGGACAGTGCGGAATTCTCTTGATTCGCTGGAAAGTGATGATAAAAGTCTTATAGATTTTCCAATTGAGTCTTCAAAAAAGTTGTCTATTTTACAGTAGATTGAATTGCCTGAACAAATTAAAGATTTATATTTTGAAAGGGAAGTCTTTATATCAAGGGCAATAAAATCTGGGATTAAAGCTTTATCTGATAAAAGCTCCTCAAGTTTTTCTGGAAGAGTACCGTTTGTATCCAGCTTTATTTTGTATCCAAGCTCTTTTGCTTTTTTTATTATGATTTTTGTATAAGGACTTAATAAAGGCTCTCCACCACTGATAGCAATGCCTTTTAAAATCCCTTGTCTTTTTTCCAGGTGGTTAAAAAGTTCATTTAGTGATGATAAGTTTTGATTTGAAGAACCTTCTTTTACAAGATCTGAATTGTAACAATATGGACAGCGGAGATTACAGCCTTTTAGAAAAAAAGAACCTGCCAGCATTCCTGGATAATCTACACAAGTAGTTTTTACCAGAACCCCAGCAGGCTTTTCTAATGAAATGTCTTTCATTTATGCAATAGCAGCTACTTTAGTAAATATAGCTTCAAGTTCTTCAACATTGTGACAGCGTGAAATTTCATTTCCATCTGCATTGTAGAAAATTACTGTAGGAGAGGCGAACACACCGTTTTTAGCAGCCTGTGCTAATCCTTCTTTAGTATCAACATCAATTGATTTTCCTGAAATTTCAAGAGTAGCCATAAATTCCTTTACAGGAGGACAGTTAGGACAAGTTTTTCTGGTATACATTTCATAAGAAACATATTCATCTTGATTTGAAGTTTTGTATTCCTGTTTTTTTACATTTTCAGCTTTAACTTCAACATTTTTTTCAGATTCAGTAACTTTAGAATCTTCAAGTGTGAACATTTTTCTAAGGTTGAATTCATCACGTTTGCCATTATTCCAGTGTTTTACAGCTCTGTAATAACCGACAATACGAGCATAAACTTCTGTTTCAGTTCCGTGTACATTTTGAAGTGCAGCTTTTGTTTCTGCAATTTCCTGTTCAACCTGTTCAAGAGTTCTTGTTTTCATAACTTTTAAATCCTCCCGCTTTTTTATGGTTTCACCCAAACTGAATTTACCGAGTGTAAATATTTAAATCAATCAGATTAAGCTTGTTTTTTAGATAAAATTACAGCTTTTTCTTTTTCCAGTTCCTTTAGTTTTTCTATCAAAGCCTTTTCTTTTTCGGCTTTACATTTTGGACATTCAAATTGCTGCCCATTTAAATATCCATGAATTTTACAGATGGAATATGTAGGCGAAATTGTAAAGAAAGGAATTCTGTAATTGTTTGAAATTGTTTTTACAAGATCTGCACATGCCTTCCAGTCTTTAATTGCTTCTCCCATGTATACATGGAACATTGTTCCACCTGTATATTTTGTCTGTAGTGATTCCTGATGATCCAATGCTTCAAAAACATCTGCTGTGTAATCTACAGGTAGTTGTGAAGAGTTTGTATAGAAAGGTTCATCTTTTCCACTTGTAATGATATCAGGGAACTGCTGCTTGTCGTGACGGGCAAGTCTGTAAGATGTTGATTCAGCAGGTGTTGCTTCAAGATTAAATAAATCTCCCGTTTCTTCCTGATAGTCCTGCATTTTTTCCCGCATGTGGATTAAAACTTTTTCTGCAAAGGCTTTTCCAGTTGGGTCTGAAATGTCTACTCCGCAGAAATTCAAACAGCATTCATTCATTCCGCATAAACCGATTGTATTAAAATGATTTACGAGGGTTTTTAAATATCTTCTTGTATAAGGAAACAATCCTCCATCATAAAGCTTTTGAATGACTTTACGTTTTATACATAGACTTTCTTTTGCAAGATCCATTAAATAATCCAGTCTTTTAAAGAATTCCTGTTCGTTATTTGCAAGGTAACCAATCTGAGGGAGGTTGATTGTAACAACACCAATTGAACCTGTGAATTCGTCTGCGCCAAAAAGTCCTCCACCTCGTCTTCGAAGTTCTCTTTTATCAAGCTGGAGTCTGCAGCACATTGAACGTACATCAGATGGATTTAAATCTGAATTTACAAAATTCTGGAAATTTGGAGTTCCGTATTGAGCTGTCATTGTAAAAAGCAGTTTTGCATTTTCTGAATTCCAGTTGAAATCCTTTGTGATGTTATATGTTGGAATAGGGTACGCAAATCCTCTGCCTTCAGCATCTCCTTCAATCATAAGTTCAATGAATATTTTATTAATCAGATCCATTTCTTTCTGGCAGTCACCGTAAGTAAAATCCTGTTCTTTTCCACTTACAATTGCTTTTTTGTTTTTTAAATCGTCCGGGCAAACCCAATCCAGTGTGATGTTTGTAAATGGTGCCTGAGAACCCCATCGGCTAGGAGTATTTACACCATAAATATAATTCTGAAGGCACTGACGAACCTGCTTTTCAGTCAGATTATCAATTTTTACAAAAGGGGCAAGATAAGTATCAAAAGAGCTGAATGCCTGAGCACCGGCCCATTCATTTTGTAAAATGCCAAGAAAATTTACAATCTGATTTACAAGGGTTGAAAGATGAGCTGCTGGTTTTGATGTAATTTTATCAGGAACGCCGCCTAATCCTTCTGCAATCAACTGACGTAAAGACCATCCTGCACAGTATCCTGAAAACATAGAAAGATCGTGAATATGGAAAGCGGCTGTTTTGTGTGCCTCTGCAATTTCTTTTGAATAAATGTTGTTTAGCCAATAATTTGCAGTAATTGTTCCTGAGTTGTGCAGTATTAAACCACCCAAAGAAAAGTTTACATTTGCATTTTCATGTACGCGCCAATCACTCTGAGCAAGATAGCCGTCCATAGTTGTATTGATGTCTATCATCAGTTTTTTTGTATCACGGATGGCTTCATGGCGGGCTCTGTAAAGAATGTATTCTTTTGCAACGTTTACTTCTTTTTCTTCAATCAGTACATCTTCAACTATATCCTGAATTTCTTCGATTGCAGGAATGGAATGCGCTCTGCTTCCAGCCATTCTTAATCTGATTCTTTCTTCAACCAGATCTGTAAGATGTTCTGCTCTCTGAGGGTCTTTGTTATTTTCTACAGCTTCTATTGCCTTACCAATTGCAGTTTCAATTTTTGTTCTGTCGTATTTTGCAATTTCACCTGAACGTTTTACTACAGATTTTATTACACCTTGTGTTTCTACGTCAGAACTGGAACCTAGAAAACTTCTCCATTCTGGGAAAATAGACTGATCGCTCATTATAAATCACCTTTATTAATTAATTTTTTACTTTTTTTTTCTATGTTTTTTACTTCAGTGATGAATTCATCAAGATTTTCAAAGTGTTTGTAGACTGAGGCAAAACGTATGTAGGATACTTTATCTATTTTACTGAGTTTTTCCAAAACAAGATTTCCTAAATCCGTTGTGGAGATTTCTCTTGTTTCACGACCCTGTTTTATTGCAGCGTCTTCTATATCGTTGGAAATCTGTTCTACCATGGAAGTTGAAAATGGTCTTTTTTCTAAAGCACGTTCAATACCTTTTTCCAGTTTTTTTCTGTCAAAAGGCTGTCTTCTTCCATCGCGTTTAATGACCATAAAAGGTTTTTCATCAATTCTTTCATAGCTGGTAAAACGGTAGCCGCAGGCAAGACATTCTCGTCTTCTTCTGATGCTTTCTCCGTTAATCATTGTCCTGGATTCCAGAACTTTATCTTCCAGATTACCACAGTTTGGGCATCGCATAACTTTCCCCTCAATTCACTTTCATTAATATAGTGTATTTTTTTTATAAGTGTATTTTATTACACTAAATATAGTGAACTCAAGAGATAAAACTAGAATTTATAAGATTTTTTTTAAACTATTTTTCTTGACAAAATTTTTATCGTTCTGTTTGCAGTAAATAAAAACTCCGTAACAAATTATGAGAATCATGAATATTTCAGGTAACCAGTTTCCAAAACGAGAGTATATTGTTGTTGTTCTCTGATATACAGGCACTTCAAAATAAGTTCCTGTTCGTTCAAATAAAGGTAAATCTGTAAGGATTTTTCCCCGCGGGTCTAATACAACAGAATAACCTGAATTTGTAGCACGGATCATTGATGTTCTGTATTCTATGGCACTGTATGCTGCAACTGTAAAATGCTGATATTCAGCTGATTTTGTCAGAGACCAGGAATCGTTTGTAAGGTTTACAAATAATTCAGCTCCATATTTCCAGAGTTTTCCCATTATGTCTGGAAATGCATCATCATAGCAGATAGGCGTAGCAATTCTTACTGTTGGTGTTTTTGTTTCTTTGGCAAGTTGAGTTGAATAAGATTCTGATAAATCTATGTACTTTGTGGCAGGTAATCTTCGTGCAGGATAATCTGTACAGGGAATATCAAAGAATACATATTGATCCCCAGGTGTCCATCCACTGGAAATTCCTATTACTTTAGACATAAAATCCTTTATGGCAGGAATTTCCATACCGGGAATAGCTTCTGCAAATGGTACAAGATGATTTTTTCCGTAATAACCTCTGTATTGACCATTTTTATCATACATGATTGCTGCATTAAAATAAATTTTATTGACTTTATCTTTTGTAAAAGCTCCTCCTGCTACTAAAGGAGTGTTCATTTCTTTTATAAATTTAGAAAGAGGTCTTTCTGCAGGAAATTTTTTGTAATGGCTTTCTCCGTTTGGAAATCGTCTGTTTACAGTTCCTTCACTCCATACAATAAGTTGAGGGGTGACTTCTTCTTCTCTCATTAATTTTATCTGTTCTTCAGTCAGTTCTTCCAGATCAAGAATAGTTTCATTGTCATTTCCCATATCCCAGTTGTCATAATTATGCTGGATAATAACTGTCTGAAGTGTTTTCTGAGGTGTTATAGTTTTATTATATTCATATAAGCCAAATACTATTGCACAGGCAAATAAACAAGCTGTAAATCTAAAAACTACAGCTATACTGAAGTTTCTGTTTTTTTCCTGTTTATAATTATTGTTTGTGTAAAGTATATATAGTTCTCCCAAAATGCCGTTTACAAGACAAAGAAGGAAAGTTATTCCATATCTTCCTGTAATTGACGCAAGCTGCATTAATACTGGCCACCTGAATATTGCTGCCGGAAGTGTTGCCCATGGATATCCTAAAAATCCGATAGACTTAATCCATTCATAACAAGTATAAACTGCTGAAAAATATATAATTCGGAATGTAGGGCTGTCTAAGAATTTTTGAGAAAGACTGTTTTCATACAGACTATTTTTTTTAAGACAGTAAGGCAGGTAAAAAAGAAGACCCATCCCAAAACCTATTCCCGCAGTGCCTAATGAAGAGGCTCCTAAAGTTAATGCTGCAAAATCCTTAAAATTTGCAAGCCAGAAACTTGAAAATAAATGAGTGAAACCTGTAAGAAGAAAAGTCAGGAATGCAGAACGTTTAAAAGATGTACATTTTGAAATTGCATAATAAAAGGGTACTAAAGCAAAAAGTGTATAGTATGGACTTCCAAGTAAATAAATTTCGTTAGGTAAAGCTAGTGCCAGTATGAGGGCTGAAAAAATAGATAAAAAAACTTGTAAAATCAATTTCATTGTATTATCATTTTAAATATATATTGTAAATTTATCAATGATGCTAAAAATAAATTACAACAAATTTTAGGTTATAGGGGAATCCAATCCATGAAAGCAGTAAATGATGCACACGAGTTGGAATACGAGGAGAAGCCAGAGATTGTTGCAAAAGCACCAGGTAGATTTCATCTTATAGGTGAGCATTCCTGGTTTTTTAAAGACAAAACTTTGTCTATGGCAGTTAATCTGCCTGTTTATATCGCTATTTCAAAAAGAAAAGATACTACTATAAAAATCTATTTTCATCAGCTTGACGAGCGCAAGCGGTCTACTGTCACATCCCTAAAATTCAAAAAAGAAGATAAATGGGCTAATGCACTGAAATCTGTTGTATATGGTTTTACTTCAGGTGGTTTTGATATTGGTGGAATGAATATAACCATTTATTCTGAGATTCTTCCTTCTGCAGGATTCGGCATCACAACTGCAATAAAGGTTGCAGAATCAGTAGCAATAAAAAATCTTTTTAATCTTAATTGTTCTGATATGGAATTACTGCAGGTTTTGGAAAGAGGAAACCGTCTGTTTTTACAGCAGAATAACTATATTGCAGATAATTTTTCAGCAATGTTTTCTAAAAAAGGAAATCTTCTTATTACAGATCATTTTAAAAATACATGGGATTATATTCCCTATTCATTTGAAGATAAAAAAATCGTACTTGTTGATACAAAAGTTCCAAGAGTTTCTGTCTGGAGAGAGGATTCTTTATTTGAACCTCAGAATGTATTGATTCTTGGTGATTTACGTGAACATAAAACAAATATTTATGGTGGCTGGAGATATATAAACGATATTACAGATATAAATGAACAGCTTGATCAGGTAAGTGAAGATCTTCATCGGAAATTAATGTCTATAATCAGAGAACATAATGATGTTCTTGAAGCTAGAGATGGACTTGCATCAACTGATTTCTTTAAGTTTGCAAGGGCAGTAAATCATAGTCATGAGACAATGCGTGATATGTATAATATTTCCTGTCCTGAAATTGACTGGATTTTAAAAAGAGTAAATGAACTTGAACCAAAATTAGATTATGTCCGTAATCCTGTTACTTGTGGACGAATTACAGGTAAAGGTTTTGGTCGTTGTTTGTATGCAATCATGCGAGAAGGTGATGTTGAAACATTCCGGGATAAGATTAATGAATTTGAAAAAATATTCGGTTTTCATCCAGATATTTACATTGTTGAACCTAG
Organism: Spirochaetia bacterium; assembly: GCA_022768685.1. Classification (GTDB taxonomy): domain Bacteria; phylum Spirochaetota; class Spirochaetia; order Treponematales; family Treponemataceae; genus Treponema_D. Next base: position 3,772 of record JALEPQ010000117.1, on the reverse strand, counting down.
TGATGGTGTTTCTATAGTTCACGAGTAGGATTTCTGTTTGTATGAATGTTTTAATTACTAATGATGACGGATATGATGCTGAGGGAATTCAGAATTTAATAAAAAAACTGTCAGAAAAACATAATGTTTATGTAGTTGCTCCTGATGGAAATAGAAGTGCTGTATCTTCCCATCTTTCCATGTTTAAATCTCTTTCTTTAGAAAAACGAAAGGAAAATCACTATACATGTTCAGGTTATCCTGCAGACTGTGCTTTTGTTGGAATAGAAAGTAATCTTTTTAACGTTTCATTTGATTGTGTAGTTTCAGGAATTAATCTTGGTGGAAATCTTGGTACGGATATTATTTATTCTGGAACCTGTGCTGCTGCAAGACAGGCTGCTCTTCTTGGAGTTCCTGCAATTGCTGTTAGTGTAGATCTTTTTGATTATAAGGATTTTCGCAAGGGAGATTTTAAAACTGATGCAATGGCAGAATTTGTTCTGAAAAATCTTGAATCCCTTGTAGAAAAATGTAAGGCGGCTGGTAAAGATTATTTTCTGAATGTAAACGCTCTTTCTCAAGATTCATATAAAGGTGTAAAGACAACTTCAGAACTCTGTAGAAAAATTTATGGGGATAAAATAAAAATTGTTGAAGAAGATGGAAAGCTTCACTCTGTTTTTATTCCAGGATCCTCTAAAGATGTTGAAAATCATTGTGAATCTGATTTTAGTATTGTGCAGGAAGGATATATAGCTTTATCTTTTGTTTCAGTTAATCCTGATTCTGGAATACTGGTTGAAGGGGATGGTGTTTCTCTGTAAAATATAAAAATTGAGGTGGGAAAAATGCAGGAAAGCGGTCTGTTAGATGAAGGTATATTCCTTTACAAAAATAAAAAATATTCTCAGGCATTGAAATTTTTTCTGGATCTTCCACCAGAATCTGAAGTTGATAAAATGGAAGTAGCTTATTACCTTGGTCTTTGTTATACACGGCTTGAACAATATGATGATGCCTTGAATTTTCTGGAGCAGGTAGTTACTTCTGGAACTCAATTGGAACGTTCTTTACAATGCAGATTTCTTCTTGCCGTTATTTATACTATTTCCGGTAGAAAAAGACTTGCTGAATTTGAGTTGAATAAATTGCTGGAAACTGGATATATGACTCCTTCTGTTTACGCTGCTATTGCTTTTATTGCGTGGGAACAGAAAGATACACAAAAATGTCTTGAATTCTATGAAAAATCATTAAAAGAAGATCCTGAAAATGTTACATCTCTTAATGGATTAGGTTATGTTCTTGCCTGTGAAAATAAAGATTTAACAAAAGCCTTATCTTTGTGCAAAAAGGCGGTAAAATCTTCTCCAAAGTCGGCAGCCTGTCTTGATTCTTTAGGATGGGTTTATTTTAAGCTGGGCTTATACGATGATGCAAAACAGTATCTGGAACAAGCAGAAAAGCTTGATACAAATAATCTTCAGATTCTGGAACATATAAAGGCTTTAAACAAAGTAGGTTAATCTGATGAAAAAATTATCAGTTTCAGTAATATCACTAATATTTTTTTCCGCGTTAGTTTTTGCTCAGAATACAACTAGTGATGCCGGGCTAAAAATTCATGATGATAGAAACAGATCTAGTTCTGAAGGATTTGCTTCTGAAGAATTTCGTAGAGGAGTACAGGCATATTATAAGGGAGCTTATAACGAATCTATTTTACAGTTTGAAAGGGCACTTTCATTTCTTCCAAATGATACTTTAATTTTAGACTGGTTGGGAAAAGCTTATTATAAGTCTGGTATGGAAGGTTCTGCTTTGTCATACTGGCAGTCTGCCTCGGAAAATGGATACGGCGGACTTTTACTTGAAAATAAAATTGAAATTGTTCGGGAAAGACGAGTTACAGGAGATTCTACAGAAAAACTTATGCGCCTTTCTGAATCAGGAGCTTTTCCTGGAGATTTTCAGGGGAATTTAATATATTCGGGGCCGGTTTCTGTACAGACTAACCTTGACGGTACAATGTGGGTTGTGGCTTACAATTCAAATGAACTGCTGCTTATAAATCAAAATGGAAAGGTAATCAATAGAATTACGGGACCAGTTAATGGTTTTGACCGGCCTTGTGATGTTATTTCCTTAAAAGATGGAAATCTTCTTGTAAGTGAAAATGCAGGAGATAGGCTTTCGCTCCTTTCTGAAAAAGGTAAATTTATTAAATACATTGGTGAAAAAGGTAGAAAAAATGGTCAGATGGTAGGTCCTCTTTACCTGGCTCAGGATAATCTTGAACGAATATATGTTTCTGATTATGGAAACCGTCGTATTGATGTTTTTGATAAAGATGGAAATCCTCTTTTTAATTTTGGTGGTAAGCAGGGAAATTTTAAAGGATTAAAAGGTCCAACAGGTATTTGTGTATATAAAGATTTTATATTTGTTGCTGATGATCAGATTGGTTGTATCTATGAATTTGATTTTTCTGGTAACTTTATAAGGGAACTAGTAGAACCTAAAACTTTTAAGAAACCTGAATCTATAAAAATCTGGAATAATACACTTGTAATTTGTGATGAAAATAAAATTCTATCTGTTGATTCTGAAACTGGTGCTTTATTTGAATATGTTAGAACTGGAAATGCACCTTCCAGGGTAACAACAGCTGAACCTGATGTAAACGGAAATCTTATTGTAACTGATTTTACGGCAAATGAAGTTTATGTAATGTCTAAAGTTCAGGAACTTGTAGGCGGGCTTTTTGTTCAGATTGAACAGATTGATGCTTCTAAATTTCCAGAAGTTACAATTGAGCTGAAAACAGAAAACAGACATAGACAGCCTGTTGTTGGACTGCAGGAAGAAAACTTTTTTATTACAGAAAATAAACGTCCTGTAACAAACTTGAAATTTTTAGGAGCTGCATCTAATAATACTGAAGCCGATATAACTATAGTTCTGGACCGTTCAAAAAAGTCTCTTTTATATCAGGAACAGATTGAAAATGCTGTAAAAGAAATAGTAGCCTCAATGAATGACAAAGGTGTATTAAGAGTTGTTAGTGCTTCTTTAATGCCTGTAACTGAATATGTTGGAAATCCTGATAGAGTTAAGAATTTCAGTCTTAATGCTATTAAAAATCCTTTATCGGAAACTGTTAATTTTGATCTTGCATTACGTCTTGCTTCAAATGATTTAATCAACGCAAATAAAAAAAGAGCTGTAATTTTTATTGGATGTGCAGACAGTGAACAGCTGAAATTTGAAAAATATAATCTTACAGAACTGACTGCATACATGAATAATAACAGTATAATTTTTTGTGGAGTAACTTTAAACAATGCAGCTCCATCAGAAAGTTTTTCTTATATAATTGATAATACATCAGGGGAACTTTACTATGTTTTCAGACCTGAGGGATTGAATGAGGTTGTAAAAAATATTATAAATGCACCTCAAGGTGTTTATCAGCTGTCATATACTTCAACTTTACCTGCAAATTTTGGACTGACATATTTACCTGTAGAAGCTGAAATTTATTTGTTGAATAGAAGTGGCAGAGATGAGACGGGATATTTTTCTCCTCTTAAGTAATTTTTAATATTCTTTCTGCAAATAAATAGTTCCTTAAAATTGAACACCGCAGGTTGTTTCAACAACCGAGGATGTGCAATTCGTTCGCCTGAGCGAACACGAAAATAAAAAAGTTTTTCTAAAAACTTTAAATTAAATCAAACGACGGCATTTCGGCGTTTGATTTAAACGTTCTTTAATTTTGTAAACCGGA
>JALEPQ010000092.1 GCA_022768685.1 Spirochaetia bacterium | reverse complement strand
CCATCTGCTAAAGTATTGCCTGCATAATTTGAAGGATTTACCCACAATCTAAGACGAATCCAGTTTACACCATTGTTTTTTAAGAGTTCAAAAATATCAATTTCATTGCCCTTTTCTGTGTAAAATTTTACTCCATTTTCTTCCAGAGCACTTACCATACTGGCATCAAAGCCCCGAATAAAATCTTCGGCCAAAGTTGCATTTACGGAAGGTGGTGTTCTTGAAGAAATACCATTATCTTTTGGTGCTGGGATTTCTTGTTTAGAATCATCTGATGTTGATTCATTTTTACTAGAATTAGCAGGTGTATTACAACTGAAAAACAAGAGGGACAGCCCTAATGAAAATATTAAAATAGTTGTTTGTATAATTGCCTTTTTCATAACTCTCTCCGTAGTATCCATTCTATTTTAGAATTTCAATAAATCTAGAAATAAAATGGACATGTTTTTTATAATTATTTTCACTTTCCAGAGACAGCCATTACATCAAGTGAAGGTAAAACTTTTCCATTTGCATCAAACAAAGTCTGATTTTCCCAGGAACTTGGCATTACATCATCAACACCTAAATAGCAGGCACCCCAATAAAATACTCCACTTGCACCTTTTGAAGCAGTTTTTTCAATGATTTCGCGAATTACTCCAGCCTGATTTTCAATAGAAGCTACAATTCTTTTCTTTCCATTAGAATCTGTTGTAATTCCTGAATAATCAGTTAAATTGGCAGCGGAAATAACTTCATCATCTTCTGAAGCTGTGTCACTAGTGTAAAACTCATTGCTGACATTATCAGTGTAAGCTTTTATATCATAACAATAAGAAGTTTCTGCAATTACAGCTTTTTTACCTTTTTCAATAATTCTTTCAATATTACTCTGAAGTTGACTCATTGTTCCGTGATTTGTGTAGAATGGGTAATAAGATAAACCAATTACATCAATGTTAGTTAAGTCGTAGGAAAGCATAGTATTACAATAACCAGCATTTCCACCATTTGACATGTGAATCATAACCTGGCAATTTGGTAAAACTGCTTTTACTTTTGCAGCTGCAGCCGCAATTATGGCTTTTCTATTGTCATCAGTAAGGTTTTTAAGTTCCTGCCCATCTTTTCCATCTACTTTTGTAGCACCAGTTCTGCTTCTTTTAAAAATTCCACCTTGCATTTCATTACCAAGCTGAACCATTGAAGGCATACAACCTGCAGCTTTCATTGCATTTAAAATGTATGCAGTATAATTACAAACAGCTTCTGTAAGCCCCGCAACATCTGGATTATTTTTTAATATTCCTTTTTCATCTTCTACATAAGATTTCCACATTTCTGGAATATACTGTTTAGAAGGATCTGCCCAGTTATCTGAATAATGAAAATCCAACAAAATCTTCATGTCGTTTTTTACAGCCCGTTGAGCCATGTTGATTGTGCGTTCCAGATTATTAAAACCATAAGGTCCCCATGAATCATTTTCTGCAACTGTATAATCATTCCATATACGTAAACGAATCCAATTAACTCCATGATTTTTAAGAATAGTAAAAACATCTTTTTCTACATTATCTGAATCATAAAATTTAATTCCTAGTTCTTCCAAAGCTTTTACTTCTGAAGCATCAATTCCCCGAATATAATCACTACCTAAAGTTGTATTTACAGGAGCAATTGACAAAGTTTCGTAATCAGTAAGTGTAACTTCATTATTTTTACCAGGAATAACATCTGTTGCTGGGTAAGAAGGTGTTCCACAGGAAGTAAGTCCAAAAATCATCATAACTGAAGCCAATCCACACTGTATTTTTTTATTCAAATTTTTTTTCATTTTTGACACCTCTTATTGAATTTTAAATTCTGCTGCATTTTCAAAAGTGAACTGAACTTTTGTTCTGCCATCTTTTTCACTTCTAACAGCAGCACTTGGGAGTACATCACAAACACCACAGCCTTCGTCCCAATTTAATGAAAGAGCTGCAATAATCTGGAGGCTGTTCCCCTTTGCATACCCCACTTTAGAAAGTGGAATTGAATATTCCACAAAACTTCCGTTTGTTTCTGTTGTCCACCCTTTTGGAGATACAGAACAATTTTCTGTAATATTTGTTTTGTCACTTCCTGTCAAAACTCCAAATAATCCATTTCCTGAATTTTCAAATCCAGGTTTGTGATAAATATACACGTCCGGACGACCTTTCCAATAAGAAGTTGTTTCTGCCGGCTGATAAGCTGTAGCAGTTGCATCATTTGATGAACCTGCTTTACAAATCATAAGAGTAATTGAATCGTTCCAATTTACATTAAAATTTCCACTTAAACCGATATACAGATTTTTATTATCATTAACTACATACATTTTTTTAATATCGCCCATTTGAGATGTCCATGATTGTTCTGTATGATCAAAACAATTCTGATCATTTTCTTCATCCTCAAAAACAGACGCACGATCTACTGTGTAATTTGAATCCTGTAATCCATCAATAATAATTGCATCTTCTACTAATTTGACTTTTATTGTTTGAACAAATTCATCGCCGCTTGTAGCTGGAAGAATGCCATAAACCGGGAAGTCATATTCTGTGATTACATTTTTAATATCATTTTTTGGAGTAAACATAAGATTACTTCCATCTGCAGAAATTTTAAAAGTATTTGTTCCATCTCCAACTGTATAAATTGATTCAGAACCCACCAATGTAAAATCGCCGTTAACAGGAAAATTTATAACACTTTCACCATGTTCATACCAGCAAGTTGAAAAATTCACTGTTTTAGTGTTAAAAAATGGTTTAATCGAAATGTTTTCTTCAATTGCAGGTAACGGACGACCAGCCTGTTCACCTTCTGCACAAATAAAACCACTGAGTTTTAAGGCAACATTAGCAGTTCCATCTGCAATTGTTTCACCATCAAGAAGTTTTACAATTTCATCCATATCTAAATTAAAACTTTTAGCATCTTCGGCAAAACTTCCTGATAAGTCTGTAAGTAATTTTTCAATCATAAAACCATCACTGGCTCTATATGAAAGTTTCATAGATCCAGAAAGATTATCTAATGCAACAGCCTTTGAAAAATTAATTCTCAAAGATTGTGCAGAATTTTTAAGGCTACCAGGTTTTACATAGTCTGAAATATCTTCTCCTGCAATCCCATTGTAATACCAGACCTTTCCATTTAAACTTGCCACACCAGTTTCTGCAGCAAGTTTTTCTTCCTGAACTGAACTTAGTGAGTTTTGCAATAATTCACAAGAAGAAAAACAAACCAGCATTCCAAGTGATAGAATCAATTTTTCAAAGTTTTTATTTCTTTTAATCATTTTTTTTCTCCTAATAAAAAGTCAAGAAGCTTGTTTCAACAACCGATTGACTTTTTTTCTTTTTTACTGAACCTTTGGAATTGCATTTCCTGTGCTTCCATCTATTAAAATTGTGATTTCACCTGCACTTAAATCCAGTCCATCAATATAAAAATTCTGATATGGAGCTCCGGCAGTTCCTGTATCAGCTGCGTTCCCTTTTACATCTGGGTACCAGGTTCTAAGCCAGCCAGAATCTCCAGTTTGAAGCAAAGTAAACTGAATATTTGACTTTGAAACTGTAATTGCTTCTGAAGTTCCGTTCCCTTTTTCTAATGTAACTAAAGTAACTGAATTATCCCAATCATTAAAATTTCCTGGAATTGTATAATTTCCGGAAATGCTGTCTCCCATATTTTCAAAGACAAATGTTACCTGAGCGGCAGATTGATTATGAAGTCCATTTACATCTGCACAGGAAACTGCAAATAAACTGAGAAAACATGCACAGAGGACTGTCCCCATTGTTTTAATCATATTCTTTTTCATCTTATGCCTCCTACAAGTTCCAGATTAAACCAAAGCCAATATTGCTTGTTGTGTAATCATCATAAAGATCATTCAACAGATATGTACGGTGTGGAGCCTTGTTCATCCAGTTATCAGCTCTATACATGCTGTAGTTGTTTTCTCCATAAGGATTCATACCGTAACAGAAATGAGTCCAGAACATTGGTTTTCCAGGAAGTGGAATTGAATCAAACTTAACACCAGCTGTAAATCCGAATGGAACAAAGGTTTTATCTTCTTCTGTTTTAACTCTGATTAAAGAGCCTGCGTGAACGTTGATTTTATCTGTCAAATCTGCATTTAGCATGATTGAGTTATACATCATATTTCTTGTATAAGAATTTCCGCTTTCCCAATCGTCGTATTCAAATTTTACTGCATAGTCTGCTACAAGTTTCTTTAAGAAAGATGATAAATCTTTTGCTGTAATTTCAATTCCGGCTTCTTCAAATGATGTAATAAATTCTCTGTCAGCAGATGTTTCTGTTGCAAGACGATCAAAATTAAGAACTCCGTAAGCTGAAACTGTAATTCCAAGATTTGTGAGAGGTTCTAAATCAAAATCAATAATTGGCTGATTTCTGACTGTGATTTTTCCATCTTTAAGGGCATCTACATTGTAAAAGCTCAGGCCTTCATCAAGTCTGATTGTAATAAAATCTTTTGGAGTTACTGCAAAATCAAGCTGAGTTGTAAGTGTATCTGCCTTAATATTGTCATAAGTCTGACCATCACAACCCCAAACTGAATTAGCATCTTTTCCGGCATAACTTTCCATCAAACTTACATTAAGCCACTCTCCATCACCAATATAAGAAACTCTTCCAGCACCGGCAATTGAAGTTTTTCCAAATTTAACGTCTGTTCCAAAAGTTCCCAGTCCGTGTAATTCAACTTTTAAGAAATCCAGAGGCTGTGCACTGGCATAAATTGATGCAGCATTTATATTCTGCTTGTTGTAAAAGAAAAGCTGTTCTTCTTTTGTGTAACTTCCAAATGTAGCGGCTATTTCATAGTTATCAAAAAGTGTTGCATCAATAATGTCGTACATACCGTAAGTACCGCGCATCATACTGAAAGCTGCAATTGTATTTAATTTTACATTGTCTCCAAGATGACGTAATTTTTTACCGTTGCTGATTTCTGTAAATCCTTTTCCAACATTAAGCCAGCGGTCAATTACATTGTAAATACCTGTAAATTCGCTCATTCCGTTAGCTTTTAAATCCCCATAACCAAGTTTTACATCAACATAAGGGGTTGCAACTGTAAATCCCATTTTATTGAAAGAACCTGCACCATTATCATTTCCGTTATTAATTGGACTCCACAAAAGTTCTGCCACAGACTGAGCTCCGTCCCCTATGGTTGTTTGAGGTACATTTGCCGCAAAACTGTTTGCCTGATACATTGTTTTATCAAAATTCCATACAGAAATTTCTGCGTCTAAATGGAAGTTATCTGAAGGGTCACCCCAGAACCACCAGTTTGCATTTGATTTTAAATGAGAATTATCAATTTCATAACCGGATTTTTCTCCAGTTGCAATGTCTCTGATTAATGACTGTGTTTCACTTGTAAGTTCAACCCAAAATCCCTGTTTGATTTTAGAAGAATTACCTTCTGCAGCAGGAGCAGCAGACTGAACATTTCCTGCTGATGGAGTTGCATTTAAATCTCCTTTTAAATCAACCTTAAATCCGTCAGTGGCATTCATAGAAGTATCAGGGCTGTCCCCATCGTCAATTTTGTACAACTCTATATCATCAAAGTTACCCCAGTTTCCAGCTGTTGTATCCAGATAAATTCCTAATGTAACCTGACCTTTTGTAACTTCAAAACTGATTGTATAAAGCTTCCATGCGAGCCATCCTGTATTTTCAACTTTTGCACTGACTACAGTTCCCTTTGAATCAAAATTTTCTGCAACAAGGCGGGCATCATTTTCTCCACCACCACCCATTGCCCAGACACGAGCTTCGTAAGTTCCATTTTCAAGACCTTTAAAATCCTGATACAATGCAGATTTGAAGCCAGATCCAAGCCAGTATTTGTATGTATATTTTCCGTTATGTGAATTTGATTTATTGTTTTCCAAGAAGCAGGCTGTATCATCACCATTTAAAATCCACTTTCCAAGTTTTCCACTTTCAAAGGAATTATCTTCAATCAGATTTACTTTTGAGCTGATTTCAACCTCGGCAAGTGGAGTGTATGAAGATCCACTGATTTTTCCTTTTAAAATTACTTTTCCTGGTTTTGTTTCATTTGCCCAATCTTTCTGTTCCCAGCTGACAAGAAGCTGCTGCTCTTTATCATTTGTAAATACAATTTTTGGCATTTTAGGAAGAATTGGAGCTACACCAGGCATTGTTACAACCTTAACAGGATCAGCCATATCATAAGGAACAAATCCTCCTCCATTTTTTGCAGATCCACCCCAGACATTTTTTACTTCACCTTTTCCACTTACAAGATTCCATACAGCAAGTGAAGGAAGAGCACGTCCAGAATAGTCAAACATCCCCTGATTTTCCCAAGTATCACCTTCTGTAGCAGAAAGGCCGGCACCTGTTACAGGAATCCAGGCTGGTTCCCAGTAAAATACACCTACACCACCTTTTACAGAAGCTACTGTATTAATTACATCTCTAACTGCTGTAGCCTGCCCCTGAACTGATGGAATATAACCGTCTGTATCTCCGGAATAAACCATAAAAACATTACCCTGATCATCACCATCATCTTTTGTAAAAGCATAGGCAGTTTCCATTACACAAAGTTCTTTTCCATAACGTTTAGAAAGATCCATAAGATTTTTCTTCAAATCAATACATGAACCATGCCAGTATGTATAGAAAGAAAGACCTATAATATCGTAATCAAGTTTTGCATTTTTAAGAGGATCAAAAATTGCACGGTATAGTTCGTTATTTCCGCCGTCTGCCAGGTGTACAATAATTTTCATAGGGTCTCCACCGTTTTCTGCAGCACGAACACCTTTTGAAGCGGATTTTAATAGTGCAATAAAACCTTCCATTCCGCCAACTTTTTCTCCTTCATTTCCCCAGATTTTTCCTAAAGGCCACATAAAACCATTATTCAATTCATTACCAATTTGAACTGCATCTGGACGAGCACCAGCAGAAATGAATGCTTCAAGAGATTCCCGGGTGAACTTTTCTACAGCAGCATTCAACTGTTTTGCATTTAACTTTACCCAATCTTGAGGCATATTCTGTTTTCCAGGATCTGCCCATGTATCTGAATAATGAAAATCTATTAAAAGTTTTAAACCTGCATCTTTTGCACGTTTTGCAAGAGGAATATCAGTTGCTACACTATTGTTTCCACCACCATAAGGCTGACCATCAATAGTAGGATTATTCCAGACTCTTAAACGAATCCAGTTTACACCGTTGTCTTTCAGTATTTTGAACAGGTCTTCTTCCTGTCCTGCTGCGTTATAAAATTTTCCTCCAGCAGATTCAATATCAGCAAGAGAACTGATATCTACACCTTTCATAAAATCATCTGAAAGTCCGTTTACTGGTTCAACCACAATGTTCTGCTTTACGCCATCTTTTTCACTATGAACTGCAGCAAAAACAAAGTTTGCATTAATCATAATAAGCGCAAGCAAAATACTTTTAATTACGTTTTTCATTTACACTCCTAATTTAAATCAACTTGAGTTATCAACGCGTGTTGATTACTATAATTAGAATAAGCCCTAAAATTCATTCTGTCAAACTTTTTTTTTGAGGGCAAACGCATTATAAACAAAAATCCGATTTTTTTGGCTCCCAGTCACGGTTGCGTGATTCAAAACCGCGCAATAATGCGTTTGCACGAACCGTGAGTTTTTTTAACGCTTCGCTAAAAACTCAGGAAAATTTTTTTTTACAATCAAGGGGTCTGTCCCTGGCTCGTGTTGAAAACAGAAATATCAATGTACGTTTAGTTTGCACGAGCCGTAAGTTTTTTTAACGCTACGCTAAAAACTCAGGAAAAATTTGTTTTACAATCAAGGGGTCTGTCCCTGTTTATTAAGATTTTAGTTGAATTCATTTGTGTTTTTTCAAAAAAATGCCGAAAATATAGTGCTATGATTTGGACTATTATTGTTAATCTACTCAATTTTATGGGTGCCCTTTCACTTCTGCTTTTTGGAATGGAAATGCTTTCTGACGGTATTCAGAAAGGTGTGGGCGAAAGCATGCAGAAACTTCTAAAGATGATTTCTGGCAATAGATTTACTGCTGTTCTTACAGGTATGGCAGTTACAGCAATAATTCAGTCATCTGGTGCTACAACTGTAATGGTTGTAAGTTTTGTTAATGCAGAAATTATTTCTTTAAGCCAGGCTATTGGAATCATTTTTGGAGCAAACATTGGTACTACTATTACCGCATGGATAGTTTCATTTTTTGGATTTAGTTTTAGTATTTCAGCAGCTGCTATTCCTATGTTTGGAATTGGTTTTGTTCTTAAATATTTTAAGAAATTAAAGATCCATGATTATGCAAATGTTTTTATGGGATTTGCCCTGCTCTTCCTTGGATTAGGACTTTTGAGTCAAAGCCTTAAATTTGGCGAAAAAACAACAGCTCTGATACTTGGACTTTCAAATCTAGGTATCTGGGGAAATCTGACTGGGGTTTTAATTGGGGCAGCAATGACAGCCCTAATTCATTCTTCATCTGCTACAACAGCAATTGTCTTAACAATGGCTTATAACGGTTCCCTTACATGGGAATTAAGTGCCGCATTGGTTTTGGGAAGCAACATTGGTTCTACAGTTGATGCAGTTCTTTCTGCCCTAAGTGGAAGCACAAATGCAAAAAGAACGGCAGCTGTTCACGTAGGATTTAATCTTATTGGTACATTAATTGCGTTAATTGTATTCAAACCATTCCTTTCTTTAATTGATGTTATTGTACCTGGAGTTCCTACAGAAAACATTACTACCCACATTGCAATGCTTCATACTGTATTTAATATTTCTGCAACACTTATATTCCTGCCATTTATTAAACAGATAGAACTTCTTGTTAAGATTCTTATTAAAGATAAAGATAAAAAAGAAGACGAAACCCATTATGTTCTTCCTTCTATCAGAAAAACATCTCATATAGGTGTTGAATTCTATCAGCTTACAACAGAACACGAAATTGCAAATATGGCTGGAAAAACAATGGATATGTTTGACATTATTTACACATCCATGCTTTACCATAAAAAAGAGGAACTTGAAGAAAATCTTATAACTATAAAAAAACGTGAAGAATACATTGATGAAATGCAGCAGCAATTAACAGAATTCCTTGTAAAATGTGCCAGAATGCCTACTTCAAACATGAAGATTCGCCGTCATATTTTAACTGAAATTCATATTGTAGATTGCATTGAATCTTTGAGTGATGAAATCTGCGCTATAATGAATACTCTGTACAAATATGTTTCAGCAGATTCTTTCAATCCTGAATCTGAAGAATACAAGCAGATAAAAGATTATTTTGATTTAGTTCACCTTTTCTACGAAACTGTATGCCAGCACCTGGTAATTGGATTTACAGAAAAGGAAAAATCACAGCATTCTGAAATTGAAGAGAGAATTGATAAAACCCAAAAAGATCTTAAACGACTTTCAAGACACAGAATTGAAAACGGACAGAATGTTAAATCAGAACTTCAGTACATTGATATTATCCGCCGCATAGAAAAAGCCGGAGACTGGATTTACGCCATAGTACGTTCAAAGTAATCAACCAGCGTGAGCGGTGTTAGTTTTTATGTCATTGCGAACCGCAGGTGAAGCAATCCAGTGTACAAATTCTATTTACACATGGATTGCCACGTCACTGTCGTTCCTCGCAATGACTGTGTTATTTCCAGTTTGTCACTGTTGTTCCCCCAGTAAGAGGATGCTTTGCTGCTAGCATAGCGATAGAAGAGCTGTTACAATTGCTTCATGTTCTTGTGATGCAATTCTTGCGTAGAGTGAATCAGGAGTGTCCCCTTCCAAAACTGGAACTTTTCTCTGTAAAAGAATTTTTCCACCATCACATTCACCACTTACAAGGTGAATAGTACAACCAGACTCTTTTTCACCAGCGGCAAGTACAGCTTCATGCACATGATGTCCCCACATTCCTACTCCACCAAATTTTGGTAAAAGAGCCGGATGCAGATTTATAATTTTCCCTTCATATTCAGAAAGAATTTCACCGGCAAGAACTGTAAGCCATCCTGCCTGTACAATAACCTGAACTCCATTTTTTTTACAATCTTCTAAAACCGCATTGCTCACAGCAGTTCGTTTTGTATCACGGTCAGAAGCCTGTGCTGCATCCTTTCCCATTACAGAAAAAGGACTTCTGATAGTAGATAAAATATTTGCCTTTGCAGCACGTTCCAGAGCAAAAGCATCTTTATGATCAGAAATTACAATAACAATTTCGTAAGGACAGTCTGCATGTTCAGCCTGATAATCAATCAAAGCCTGAAGATTTGTTCCTCCTCCACTTACCAACACTGCAACTTTTGTTTTCATATTTTTCTCCTGAATAATTAGTCACGGATTACACGGATTTATTTGACGCCTATATCACAGATGGACACAGATTAACACAGATTTTTAAATTTAGTAACCATTTATAACTCTTTTTATTTCCACTTTTTCAGGTGCAAAATACTGACCAACATTCTTTCCATGATAAAATACATTTATAGGTTTCTGATTTTCAACCTGCAATTTTTTATCAGAAAGTTCAATTATCATAGCATTTTTATAAACTTTTTCTAAAAAACCAAATCCTAATTCTCGTGCAACAGAGTATGCACAGCCAATTATTTTCTCAGTAATATCATCTTCAGTCATAATAATAAAAAAACACAGATCAACAAAGAAAAAATATCTGTGTCAATCTGTGTTTCATCTGTGTAATCTGCGTACATCTGCGTTATCTGCGGGAAATATATTGCGCATTACGAATTAAGCATTGCGCATTGATTTTTAGTCTTCAAAAAGAACCTGTTCTTTCTGTGTTGCAGCTTCACCTTTAGCATATTCTACACGACCAATTTTATATGCCTTCATATCTGGACAGTAGTCTTTGTGATATTTATGTGCATTAGCATTGAACATTTCAAGAACTGCATCAGCTTCTTTTGCATTTACAGCAAGAACAAAACCAATACCCATATTAAATGTATTGTAGATAGAATCAAAATCTGCACCACGGCGAATTAATTCTCCAAAAATTGGAGCAATGTCCCAGCTGTCACGTTTAATAACAGAAATCAGCTGTTTTTTTCCATCTTTAGCTTTTGGATACATACGTGGAATGTTTTCATAGAATCCACCACCAGTTATATGAACCATACCATGAATTGCTTTTCTATATTTTCCAAGAACTTCCATTACAGGTTTTACGTAAATACGAGTAGGAACAAGAAGTGCTTCACCAATTGTTGTTTCCTTTCCCATGTATGTATAAGAATCCATTGGATTTGGAACAAGTTTTCTAACTAAAGAAAAACCGTTTGAATGAACACCAGTTGAAGAAAGACCAATTAAAACATCACCTTCTTTAATTGATGAACCATCAATCATTTCCTTCTTTTCACCTACTCCAACACCAAAACCGGCAAGGTCATATTTTCCTTCATCGTAGAAACCTGGCATTTCAGCAGTTTCACCACCTAAAAGGGCACAACCAGTATCAACACAACCATCTGCAACACCTTTTACTAAATCAGCAGCAACTTCAGCATCAAGTTTTCCACAAGCAATATAATCAAGGAAGAAAGAAGTCTGAACACCACAACAAAGAATGTCATTTACACTCATGGCTACACAGTCAATACCAACTGTATCATATTTTTTCATCTGAAATGCAATATCCAGTTTTGTACCAACACCGTCAGTACCAGAAACCATTACAGGATTTTTATATCCCTTTGGAATTTCAAACATACCAGCAAAACTACCAAGCCCTGTAAGCATTCCAGGAATCATTGTTCTCTTTGCATGATCTTTGTACTTATTTACCGCGCGGTAACCTTCTTCAACGTCTACACCAGACTCTTTGTAAGATGCCATTTTAGACACTCCTTATTTTTGGAAAAAAATTAACTGTATTATAGTGATTTTCTGCAGTTAAAACAATGGATATGACAATTCGGAATGCATAATTCGTAATTCGTAATTTTTTCAGGCCAGTTTCAGCACCAACTCGCATTTCGTTGCTTGCTGACGCGCGGTGCTTTACGCAGCAAGCTGCTACCTAGTTTTTTCAAAACTAGCGCACTGGGCTAAAGCCCACAACTCAATTCTCGGGCCAGGTGCAATTAAAAAAGTTACTGGTGCAATCCTCTTAAAGGGGGGGCTGTCCCCATTGTAATGATGATAATCTTCTTAAGGGGGTCTGTCCCTCTTTGAGTTATAAATGCCTTTTATAATGAATATGCAGTTAACTCAAAGGTTAGTTTTTTTGCAAAAACTAAATATTGATTTCACTAAATTTTTGAGGGCTGTCCCCACTGTAATAGCAATGCGCAATGCGCAATTATCATTCGCTTTCCGAAAACACTACCAGTCATTTCGCAATCCTCTTAAAGGAGGGCTGTCCCCACTGTAATGGGGGCAATTCTCTTAAAGAGTTCTGTCCCCATTGTCAGAGTCTTTTTTAAATTACACTTTACTCTGTCCCCTTTGTCATGTCATGCATTACACTTTACTCTGTCCCTTTTGTCATTCCTTCCCGTGTTTTCGATAAAATTCTCTTAAGGGGGTCTGTCCCCGCTGTAATGAGGGCAATCTTCTTAAGGGGGGGGGCTGTCCCTCTTTGAGTTACAAATGCCTTTTATAATGAATATGCAGTTAACTCAAAGGTTAGTTTTTTGCAAAAACTAAATATTGATCTTACTAAATTTTTGAGGGCTGTCCCCGCTGACAATTTAGAATCGCTCATTCTGCAGTGCAAATTGCTTCTACTTCCGAATTCTTCTTTAATTTGATATAATCACTTTAATTATGGAAGAAAACAAGACAGATATTATTAAAACTGCTATTGTAGCAATCATTGGAAGACCAAGTGCCGGAAAATCAACTTTTCTAAACACAGCATGTCAGGAAGATGTCAGCATAGTTTCTCCAATTCCTCAAACAACTCGCAATGCTATCAAAGGAATTGTAAACACTTCATACGGACAGTTAGTTTTTATTGATACACCTGGTTATCATGACTCAGAAAAAAAACTGAACCTGAAACTTCGTAATGTAACAGAAAGTCAGATAGAAGATATAGACTGCATTCTTTATGTAATTGATTCAACCCGAGAACCTGGAGAAGAAGAACAGCATACTGTTGACTTAATAAAAAAACAGACTTCAAAAACTGTTGTAGCAATCAACAAAACAGATGCACGGGGAAGTAGTCCTGCAAAAATCAGAAAGTTTTTAGCTCAGGCTTTACCAGAAATTCCTGAAGAAAGAATTTTTGAAATGTCTGCACAAAAAGATGAAGGAATCAACGAAGTTTTAAAAGGCCTTTATGATATTTCCCCAGAAGGTGATCCTATTTACGATGAAGAAACTTACACAGATCAGAATCTTTCTTTCCGTGTAGCAGAAGTTATTCGAGGAGAAGCCATAAATCGCCTTCAAGATGAAATTCCCCATGCTGTTTATGTTGATGTTGCAGATGTTGAACATCGCAATGAAGGTAAAAAACTTTGGATACGTGCATTTTTGTGTGTAGAACGAGACAGCCAGAAAGGTATTGTAATCGGAAAAGGTGCTTCAATGATTAAGCAGATTCGTATGGCAAGTATGAAAAAACTGAACGAAATCTACATGCAGAAAATTGACCTTGATTTGCAGGTAAAGGTAGATAAAAACTGGCGCCAGAGAGATTTTACACTGAACAAAATAATTCCAAAAGAATAAACTGCTAAATCTACACAAAAGTTATTTTCAACAAAAAATATAAAATTATAGATACTGAAGATAAAAAAATATGGGATGGAAGAGATAGGCTGGCAAAAACATTCTGACTCTCGCTGACTGTTAGTATTTTTAGTATTTGCAAATTTCTATAGTGATAGTATATTTTTACAAAAAATAATAAAATGGACTTTATATATGAAAGTAGATTATAAAACAAAAGGCACTTGTGCCAGTATGATTCATTTTACAAAAAATGATGACGGAACTATTACAGACATCAGTTTTGACGGTGGCTGCAACGGAAACTTAAAGGCAATTGGTATTCTTTGCAACGGAATGAAGGCTGAAGAAATTGCCGCAAAACTAGCCGGAAACAAATGTGGTTTTAAACAGACCAGTTGTGCAGACCAGTTAGCAAAAGCAGTGTTAAGCAATGCGTAATTCGCAATGCTTAATTCGTAAGTAAATATTATTTTCAAAATATTAATTGTACATTGTGCGTTGCGCATTGTGCATTGGAGAAAAAGATGGCACTTGAATGTGGTATTGTTGGACTTCCTAACGTTGGAAAGTCTACTATTTTTTCGGCTTTGACTGCGGCTCCTGCTGCGGCAGAGAATTTTCCTTTTTGTACAATTGATCCAAACATCGGGATTGTTGACTTACCTGATGAACGTTTAGATTTTCTTTGCAGTAAACATAATCCTAAAAAAAAGACTCCTGCATCAGTGAAATTTGTTGATATTGCTGGTCTTATTAAGGGGGCTTCTCAGGGTGAAGGTCTTGGAAATAAATTCCTCGCAAATATCCGTGAATGTTCTGTAATTGCCCATGTTGTACGCTGTTTTGATAATCCTGATATCATGCATGTTCGTGATAATGCAAATGAAGCAGCTCCAATTGACCCAGAATCAGATATTCTTACAATTAACTGGGAACTTTGCCAGGCAGACTTAGACACAATCACAAAACGTGAAGAAAAAAATATCAAGCAGGTTAGAGCCCTTGGAAAAGAAGCTGAAAAACAGCTTGCACCATTTAATTCTGCAGTTGCAAAAATCAAACCATTATTAATAGATGGAAAGTGTGCCCGCACAGCAGACTTAACAGACGATGAAAAAGCTGCCATTTATGATATGTTCCTTCTTTCAATGAAACCAACTTTATATGTTGCAAATGTTGATGAAGATACAATTGCTGATGGAACAAATAAATATGTAGAAATTGTTCAGAAATATGCTGCTGAAGAACACTCTGAAGTTGTTGTTATCTGTGGAAAATTTGAAGCTGACCTTGCAGAAATTTCAGATCCTGCAGACAGAAAAGATTTTATGGAAAGCGTTGGTTTATCTGAAAGCGGACTTTCAGTTCTGGCTAGAAAAGCTTATCACTTAATGGGATTAAGAACTTTCTTTACAGGTGGTGCAGACGAATGCCGTGCATGGACAATCCACAATGGAGATAAAGCTCCTCGTGCAGCCGGAACAATCCACACTGATTTTGAAAAAGGCTTTATAAAAGCTGAAGCTTACACTATTGATGACTTGCGACAGTACGGTGATGAAGCAGCAATAAAAGCTGCAGGAAAATATCGTCAGGAAGGAAAGGAATACGTTGTTCAAGATGGAGATGTTTTATTCTTCAAGTTCAATAACTAAAAATTAGATAAACTGAAAGGGCAGTCTGAAAAAAAAAACAGACTGCCTTTTTTTTATAGAATCTATAACCAAAACCAATCCTGCTTTAAATTTTGTAATTAAATCCCATACATAAGATTTTGCCTGGAAAAGTTCAGGGCAATCTTACAATGAGGGTTGTCCCCATTATTCTGGGCAATCTTAAAACGAGGGCTGTCCCCATTATTCTTTAATTTGAAGTTTTCCTTTACAAAAAAATCTAAACTTTTCTTTCTATTTTCCGAAAAAATAATTGAGGTTAGAAAGTATGACAAGTTCAATTGGAAATATTAATTCATTTTCAACAGCTTCTATTGCTGCTGGTGGAGCCGGAAAGCTTTACGTACCAGTTAATAAATCTGCATTACTGTATTCTCACCTCGATCACGTTTCTGGAGTTGCAGCTGGTTCCGGTCAAAGCGGAGTTTCAATCAGCAAACTTCAGATTCTTAATAACTTAATTGAACATCTTTCTTCTATTAAAAACCAGCCAAAAGAATCCTATACAGATCTTTCAAATGATCAGGCAGATGTATTAATCAAAGCATATCAGGATCAGTTACAACAGGCATTACAGACAAATTCTGCTGTTTCTGCAGGTGTAAAACCCCAGTCTGGTGAACTGTTCACACTCCTGGCTTAAAATCAATGGTGACAGACCCCCTATATTTTAGTGAGATTCATATTTAGTTTTTTGCAAAAAAACTAACCTTTGAGTTAACTGCATATTCATTATAAAAGGCATTTTTAACTCAAAGAGGGACAGACCCCCCTTAAGAAGATTTTATCTCTGAATGACCGGTAGTGTTTTCGGAAAGGCAGGGCAAACGCATTATAAATGCTTTTCCGTAATGTTGGTGCGAAGGAGCGGGGCGTGGTTCAAAAACACTCTTTTTGTGGCTGCTGCGAAGCGGCAGTTCAATAGTTTCTATACCACAAAAAGCGTGTTGCGCATTATTGCGCGGTTTT
>JALEPQ010000071.1 GCA_022768685.1 Spirochaetia bacterium | reverse complement strand
AAATTTTGGCAGAACTCCCTGTGGATGAATTTGATATCAATATGGATGGCTTATATACCAATTAATTATTTAATACCAGTGTTGTATGTAAGTTTTCCAGATTGTTTGCAGCATTCTGTAATTTTTTTGCGGTATCATTTACAGTATTTGTTGAAGTTGAGAAGTTTTCAATACCTGCAGAAATTTGGCGTACAGTAGCAACAATCTGATCAAATGCAGCTGACTGCTGGTAAATAATGTCTTTAATCTGTAATGCAGATTCAACTGTAATTTCAGAAGATTTTTGAATATCAGAGAATTTTTCTTTAAGTTTTTCTGAAAGTTCCAGACCTTCACGGATTTTTTCTGTACCGCTTTCCGAAGTGATAATCAGATTATCAGAAGAATGCTGAATTTCTGTAATTCTGTCTTTAATCTGTTCTACGGAATTTGTAATTCCAGCTGCCAGGCGGCGGACTTCATTTGCAACAATATGGAAATTCTTTCCAGATTCGCCTGCACTGCTGGCTTCCAGTTCTGCATTAAAAGCGATTATTCGTGTCTGATCAGCAATATCGTTAATGATTTTTACAATTTCCCAGATACTTCCAATTTTTTCACCTAGTTCCCGTATTCCCTGAATAGTAGAAATATTTGCCTGGGTGATATCATTCATCTGATCAAGATTGGATTGTAAAGTAGAAAATCCTGTTTGAACATTTCTTGCTGTCCCTTCTGCTACATCAGTAACGTCACCAATTTTATCTACAATTCCACGGGTCTGGGAATCTGTATCTTCCATGGTTGCCAGAATTTCTTTTACACCGGTAGATTGTTCCAGAGAAGTTGAAGCAGTTGTCTGGGAAATTTCTGAAAGCATATTGATTGGTTCAATCATTGTTTTTCCAATGCTTCTAATTTCATCTAAAACTTCACGGAATAAAAGTACAACTCTGTTTACAAGGTGGATATTGTAAGAAACTTCATTGTCAAAATCAGTTGGTGTAAGATCTACTGTGAAAATATCATTTTTAATGATATGAGTAAGTGAGTTTTGAAGTTTTTGTGAAGAAACAAGAATGCTCTTTAAAAAAGAATAAACAGAAACAATACTTACTACTGTGTTTGTTACAAGTACAAGTCCTATTCTTGGAAGTTGAATTTTTGTAATTCCAATCTGATTTATTGCTTTTGTAAATCCAACTTCAGAAACTTCATTGTTGTAATAATAAACAAAAAATATGTAGACAAAAAGAATAAAACTCCATACTACAGGAATGATACAGAATTCTACAAATGTTTTATCATAAGAAGTACCGAAGAATTTTTTAGATTTTAAAATATTTGAATCAATTCCTTCTTCAACAAGTTTACTTTCATATTCTGTACAAATTCTTCTTGAATATGAAATTGCCAGCAATCCAGAAACATAGGAACCTAGAAAGCATGCTAATATACTTGCACAGCAGATGTATAAATTCACATTCATTATAAAGTAGTAATAAGAAAAAAGGATGATAGAACAGAAGAAAAAGTAAATCAAACATTCTATCTGTTTGATTTTTGGAATTGCATGAAGAGATTTAAATAGGGAAGTTCTTTCCTGTAAATCTAATCCGGAATTGTTCCATTTTTTAATCAACTTATTGCATTTGTTACAGATAAAGATATTTGTAATAGGCGCTGCACAGAACTGTGCTATACAAATTAAACCTATGACAGCAAATATAAAAATAAAATGAGAACTGAATTTAATGTTTGCAATAAATACTGAATAGAGGAGTAAAACAATACCACTTAAACAGTCAGGAAGGATACTTGCCTTATAAATTATTGAAGTAAAATTTTCATTGTGATTTTTCATAGTAATCTCCTTATTTAGTGATAAAAAATACACGGAAGTATTTTTTATCACACCTCCTTATGCTTTTACTTCTTCAGTTTTTGCAGGCTGAAGTTTTTTTAATTGATTTGAAATATTACATAAATTTTCTGCAGACTGGCTGATATTCTGAGTAGAAACAGAGAAACTTTCGGAAGCTTCAGAAATCTGTCTTAAAGTAATAACAATCTGTTCAAAAGAAGATGTCTGCTGGTCTATGATATTTTTAATTTCTTCAGATGCTGTATCGGTAGTCTGTGAAGAAAGTCTTAAATCTTCAAAACTGTCATGTAGTTCATTAATAATCTGATTTCCAGCTAGAATTTTTTTACTGCCTGACTGAGATGCTGCAAGTAAATTTTCAGAAGAATGTTGAATTTCTATTATTCTGTTGCGGATTTCATTTGTAGACTGAATTGTATTGTTAGTGAGACGTCTGATTTCATTTGAAACCAGGCGGAAATTATCGCCTGCGTCCCCGGCACTGCTTGCTTCCAGTTCAGCATTAAATGCAATAATGTTTGTCTGATCAGCTATGGAGTTAATTATGCCTGCAATATCTGAAATGCCTGAAATTTTATCACTTAAAGCTCTTATACCTTCAACTGTAATTTCATTTGCCTGTTTTATTTCATCAAGTTTCTGCATGTTCAACTTAAGAATGTCAAAACCGTCATTAATTGCTTCTGTTGTTCGTTTTGCAACAATAGAAACTTCACTGATTTTTTCTGCAATATTTTTTGAAAGTGCATCGGATTCTTCCATGGCGGTTAAGAGTTCTTTTATCCCAGAGGATTGTTCTAAGGATGTAACTGCAGTTTCCTTTGAGATTACAGACAGTTCATTACTTGATTCAACAACTTCCATACTGATTTCAGAACTTCTCTTAAGAATTGATTGAAGCAAATCTATTATAGAATTAATAAGATAAACGTTATACATAAATTCGTTTGATAAATCAGTTGGTGTTGATTGTACTTCCTGGAAATTATTTCTGTCCATATTTTCAAGAATTGACTTCATAAGATTAATGGAATGCATCATTCTTTTAAAAATGATGTTTGAAAAAACAAGATAATAAACTATGTTTATTACTGCTGTAATGCACAGTCTTATTGAAGTTTCTGTTGCCGCAAAGTAGAATTTATTACATCTCCAGCAAAAAATCATAAAATACAAATTCACAAGTAAGATTGGTGCAAAAATATGAAGTACAGTCAGTACAGTAGAGCTGGTTCCAAAACAATGTTTTTCTTCAACTTCTTTTTTAAGTACACCTTTTTTTACAACTCTGCCTGCATGAGCTGAACATATTTTTTGTGTCTTTATAATTCCAAGAACTGCACCTGTATATGCTCCCATAAAAATAGCTGCTCCAAACATAATCATTGTTTCTATTCTGAATTTTAACATAGCATTACAAAATGCCATCCAGATAGAACCCCCAATTAAGAATACGAGAAATACTTCAAGTCCAATTTTTGCAGGACATGCCATTAGTTGTTTTAGAAGTTTTGTCCGTTCTTTTGTATCAGTCTCATAATTATAAAAAGAGTCCAGATCATCAGATAGATTTTGAGTTATTAATTTGTTTGTAATTGGAGCTACCAGCCCCTGTAGAATAAGGCATGTAAAAATTGCAGTTACAATGAAAGGCACGATATTATCTGACTGAACAGTTGTAGAAATAATGATGTAGATTACAGTTACAATTGCAGTAACAACATTTGGAATGGAACCTGCATTGTAAATCTCCTTTTCTAAAGACAATCTGTTTTTTGTACTTTCTGATTCTTGTCCACGTTTTTTGAACTTTTCTTTCAGATTCATAAAACTTTACTCCTTACTTTTTACGTTTTATTTACTTGTCAGAGCAACAGCCCCATTCCAATCTTCTGGAGGGGTTTCTATAAACTCTTCACATCTTTGCTTCATTAATTTTGCAGCTTTATCAGCCGGCAGAATTTCCAATGCTTTATCAAAATACGAAAGTGCCAGAGTCCAGGCTCCATTCATATAAAGATTAAGTCCCTTTTCATAGTTATCTGAAAAATCAGAAGGTAAAGGTTTTTCATCTACTCTATAAATCTGAACACCTTTTTGCTTTCCTTTTACCCTTACTTTATCCAGAAGGTGAGTATAGATTTTTTCATTAAGTTCATCTTTTGTATCCTGAGAAATCATGATTCTGGCACCGTACTGTTTTGTAAGTCCTTCCAGACGGGATGTAAGATTCACAGAATCACCAATTACTGTATAATTAGTTTTTTCTTTACTTCCAATGTTGCCTACAATAACTTCGCCATAGTGGATTCCAATTCCTATGTCAAAATTCATTCCATCTGGAAAGTTCAAAATAGAGGTATTAACTACTTCAAGATTTTTTACCATTTCCATTGCTGCCTCTACAGCTCTTTGTGCATTATCAACATAACTGATAGGAGCTCCAAATAAGGCCATAATTGCATCTCCA
The DNA here is from genome assembly GCA_022768685.1 of Spirochaetia bacterium. Classification (GTDB taxonomy): domain Bacteria; phylum Spirochaetota; class Spirochaetia; order Treponematales; family Treponemataceae; genus Treponema_D. Next base: position 6,852 of record JALEPQ010000071.1, on the reverse strand, counting down.
ATGAACTTATCAATTGATCCACCGTGTTTTTTGATAATGTCAACCATTAGACTAAAGTAGCCGTTCAAAAATCCTACGACATTTTCAGGCTGATTAATTTCGCTGATGGAAGTAAAGTTTCTGATATCACAGATTAATACGGCAACTTTACGTTTTTCATTATTTGACTGTTCATTAGTTGTGTCTTCCTGGGAAAGAAGATCTTCAATAATTTCTTCTGGTACAAATTTAGAAAATGTAGAGCGGAGTTTACTTTCCGAAAGTGCTATTTTTCTTCTCATAACAGCTTCTGCAATAATATGATTTAATGAGACTGTCAAAAGTTGTATGGAAGACTGTATTTTATAGGTAAAATATTTCTTTTTAGAAGAGGCCAGATGAATTGTTCCGATTATTTCATTGTTGCCAATAGGGAACATAACATAAGAGGAATAATTTTTAAGATTTTCCAATTGAAAAGTCAGACCTTCCATCAAATTAATTTCATAATCAATTGAACTGGAACTATTTACCTGGGTTTCATAATCAGCCTTACATATATTTAAGAAAGTTTTTGCAGAATTTTCGTTCAGATATTCAGTGCCTGTTGAATATAAATAATGAGGTGTATCTTTTAAAATTATAGTAGCTGCATCAAAAATGGAAATTTCATATAGAAGCTGGAAAATATGTTCTACAAGTTCATCAAGGTCTTCAATGTATTGAGTAATATCAAGTATTTTTTTTAAGATATTCGAATAAAAACCGCTTTTTTCCATTGCTTTTATTGCACACAAAGAAAGTGTATCTTCATCAAAGTCATTAAAATCTGAATCCGTAAAAGTTGAAAGCAAAACTCGTTCCTCATTTAAAAGTTCAGAAACGGCGATTACAATATCACCTAAATTGTCTGGTGAAAGACTAATAACTTTATCTGCTAATGAAATATCTGTCCAAAAATCAGAAGAGTTTTCTTCTGGGGAAAATAAAATGCAGGAAATATCTGTAAGTTCATACCCTTGTTTAAGTACAGAACATATTTGAATACCATCAATAGTTGAAAGAATTTTATTTGCAACAAGACAGTCTGGTTTTTTGTTGATTGCCGTTTTCAGGGCTTCAAAACCGTCCTGACAAAGAATTGTTGAAAATCCATTTTCTTCAAGAGTTTTTTGAATGAGTTTTCCTAATGTAGCTGAACTTTCTGCAATGAGAATTGTTTTTTTACTTTTATCTTTCATTCAAAAGCTCCCTTACTTTTTCAACTAAGTTTTCTCGTTCAAAATCAGATTTTACAATGTAGCCTTGAGCTCCCAATGAGGAAACTTTTTCTTTTGTATCAGATTCAAAAACAGATGAAATTACAATCACAGGAATATTTTTAAGATTTTCTGTATGACGCATGTTGTGAATGAGTACAAAACCGTCCATTCTAGGCATTTTTACATCTGTAATTACAAGATCAAAATGGTTTTGTTTCATTTTTTCCAGGGCTTCAATTCCATCGCAGGCTGTGGAAACTTTGTAATTTTCGGCTTCAAGAATTATCTGTTCAATATGACGGGTTGTATGGGAATCATCAACAACGAGGATAGAATAAACCTTACGTTTTTTCTGAACTTCAAGATTTTTTACATCGTAAATATTGATTGATTTAAAACGGCGCATTGCATCAGGAATATTCAAAACAGGTATTATTTTGTAATTATCATCAAAAATAACGCCCTGAAGAGCTTCAAAATTCTTTAAAATCGGAGGTAATGGTTTTATAACAACAGTACTGTAATGAAGAATTTCATCAGTCTTAATTCCAATTTTTTTATTTAAGTATTCAATAACAACAACAGGAGTTTCTTCTTTTAGCGATTCTGAATTCTGAGTAATTTTGCCAGTAATTGAATCAAAATCATAAACAGGAATCAGCTGGTTATGAACATTAATTACAGGACCATGCTGAAGCTGCAGAAATTGAGTTTTCTGGACGGTAACAATTTCTTTTATGTAGTGACTTAAAATGAGGTAGGAATTGCTGCCCATTTTTACTAAAAGCCCATCTTGTGTAGCTAGTGATGAAGGCAGTGAAAGTTCAAAAGTTGTACCTTTATCTTTTTCTGTTTCAATGCTGACTTTTCCTTTTAATTTTTCTATTTCAGAACGAACAACATCCAGACCAATTCCTCTTCCAGAAAGTTCAGTCTGTTCATCTTTTGTAGAAAATCCTGACGCGAAAATGAACTGCAAAAGGTTTGTTTCATCCATAAGAGTTATTTCATTCTCTCTTTCTGGATAAAGTTTTACAGCTTTAGAACGGATTTTTTCATAATCAATTCCACGTCCATCATCAGATATGGAAACAAAAATTCTGTTTGAGACCTGACTGACTTTTATGGAAAGGTGTCCTTGTTCACTTTTTCCTTTTTTTATGCGTTCTTCACTGCTTTCTATTCCATGGTCTAGAGAATTTCTTGCCAGGTGAATCAAAATAGGAGGAAGTTTTTCAAGTATGGCTTTATCAATTGTAATTTCTGAGTGGGGAATATCAAAATCAACATTTTTTCCGCATTTTATTGCTTCCTGAACAATTGAAACTTTTATTGGCTGCAGAATCATGTCAAAGGGAAGCATTCTTAAGGTAATAATCTGTTTCTGTATTTCAACACTTTGCCTTTCAAGAACTTCCATGTTTTCTGAAAGTTCAGCCAGATTTTTGTAATTCTCTCCTTTTGCCTGATTTCCCAAAGCACTGATTTCAGTTTTCAGTTTTATCTGACGCATAATCAATTTGTCCAGAGACTGTAAAATTGTATCAATTTGAGAGATTTGAACTTTTATTGTTTTAGAATCATTAATGTTTTGAACTTCTTTTATGTTTGCTTCTATATCAGAATTCTCAGTTTTATTTATATTTAAGTTAACGGAAAATGGTTCTCCTTCAATGGCTTTATTTATATTAAGAATGATAAAATCGTAATTTTCTATGGTGTAATCAACTTCTTTTGAAATTTTGTCTACTGATGTACGGATAGCAGAACAGATGCTCATTAAAAGCTGAGCTATAGAAATGGAAATTTCTACCTGATTGCTTTGAATGTTTTTAAATAAAGTTTCTGTTGTATTTAGAAGTTTTTCAATTTGAAAAAATTCCAGCATTCTGGAAGAACCTTTTAATGTGTGGAGAATGCGTAAAACTTCCTTTAGATAATCAGAATTGCGATTATCGTTTATAATCTGAATTGCAAGATCATCAAGAGTATCTAAATTTTCTCTAGCTTCGGTAACATAATCCTGAATAAAAACTTTCTTATCTATTTCCATTTTTTATCCTTATGACTGTATCATTGTTCTGCACAGCGAATAGATGTAAGAAGGGCTAAATGAATCCAGTATAAAATTATAAGGATTATCTGCACCAAAATAATCTAAAAGCGCAGTACATTTTTCAAAACAGAAATTTGATTTTTCTTTTTTTCCTATATCTTTTAAAACAAGTCCATGATAAAAGTAAGCAGGCCAAAAATCTTTCTTCAGTAATTCGGCTGTAGAAAAAAGTTTTTCCGCATTTTCTTTATTATCGGCATAATATTCTGTGTAGCCCTGAAGAAAATAAAAAAAGACCTTATTTTTTGCAGAAGTTATGTTTTGTGTAAGTTTTCTTGCATTTTCAAAATTGCCTGAATTTATTTCGTGACAGACTTTTTCAAAATATTCCTGCATATCAGGTTCATTGATTATTTCTGATTTTTGTGCAGCTTTTTTTTCTGGTATTGTTTGTTCTGCAGTTTTTGTAAGTGAATTCAGCTTTTTTATTTTGTCAAAAAGTTCATCAAGATTTTTTTGTTTTTCCTGATGTAAAATTTTTTTATCCTCTTCAGGTTTTATTCCTTTTATAAAGTAATAAACAGGACCAATGTTTGTTTTATAAAGGGAAGATGGAATAATCCTGTCATCAAGGCAGCCTATTTCATTCATGGAATAAAAAAGAGCACCTCCATCATTTAATTTGCAGGATATATTTTTAGAAATTTTTTTGCGAATATCCTGGTTAAAATAAATGAACACATTTCTAAGAAAAATCAAATCCAGTGATTCTGAAAATGGAAAACGGGTATCTTCGGTAAGGTTATATCTGTACAGGTTTATCCGTGCAATAAAATCTTTTTTGAAAACATATTTATCATTATTTTCAGTGTAATAAGGCCTTAAAAGTTCATGATATTTGCTTCCATCTGTTCGGAAAGAAAATTTTGAGTAAATACCCTCTTTAATTTTATTAAGGGCATTATCATCAATATCTGAAGCAAAAACAGTAACGTCCACATTGCAGGAAAGTGCCATTGCCAGTAACGAGATTGGTTCTTCACCTGTTGAACAGGCTCCGCTCCAGATGTTCATTTTCTTTCCTGCAAATTTTGGAAATATATTATTCTTTAAAATGTCAAACTGTTTTTCTTCCCTAAAAAAGTAAGTCTCATTTACTGTTACCTGGTTAATAATCAAGGGAAAATCTGGATGACTGGAATTTATACATTTGCAATATTCTTCTGGAGAAATGCCTTGTTTTGACGACAGTTCTCTTATTAAATTCTTTAAGCCTTCAATCTGAGGAGATACTATTTTTAAGCCTGAGAAATCATAGATTTTTTGAATTACAGATTGTAAGGCCGATTCTGTCATTGTTTTTTCTCACATAACTGTTTTAATCTATCTGCAATTTTATTTAATGGCAGAACTTCTATGGAACCACCAGCTTCGTAAGCTGCTTTTGGCATTCCGTAAATAACACAGGATTTTTCATCTTGAGTAATTGTATAGCTGCCTTTTTCTTTTAAGAGGCAGCATCCTTTTGCCCCGTCAATTCCCATTCCTGTAAGTAAAACTCCAATACATTTGTCACCAAAAACTTGAGCCGCACTTTCAAACATCTTATCTACTGACGGGCGTAAAAAATTTACAGGTTCATCGTGATTTAAAGTAAGCACATAATTAGATAAATCTTTTTTTGTAAAAGTAAGATGATAATCAGATGGAGCAAAATATACATGTCCTGCTTCCGGTTTAAGATTATCAATGGCCAGATGAACTGGAAGTGGTGAATTGGTGTTCAACCAGGAAATAAGATTTTTATCAAAAAAAGAATCAATATGCTGGGTAATAAAAATTGGCAATGGAAAATCTGGACCAATGGATTTTAAAAGTTCCAGTAAGGTTCCAGGTCCACCTGTAGAAACTCCCACACAAACGGCTGCGTAATTCTTTCCAGTTTCTATTACAAGATTTTCATTTTCGGTTGAAGATATTGTATTGTGCTTGTTACCGAACATTATTTCTCTTTCGGCCTTGCGCATGGTCTGGTCAAAGAAAAGAGCATAATTCTTAAGATTTTCTTCAGAAGAATCAATAAAAGAAGGTTTTGTCATGGTGTAAATACCTGATGGAGTGTCATAATTTATACATTCTGCAGGTACATAAATCAGAGCTGGAGTTTTACTTTCTTTTATGATTGAAAAAACAGATTCTATCCGCTTACCTGTAAAAAGTGCTGAATCCAGTACAATTACATCAGGTTTTAAATTCTTTAATTTTGTAAGAAATTCTTTTTCTGTTACTGCATCGGCACAAAATTCATAACGATTTGTCTGTTTTAAAATTTCTTTTTGAACAGAACGGCTGACTGCGGAACTATCTCCAATTAACACACGCATCATTTTTTTAGCTCCAGATATTTCTGCAAGAAAGTTTCTGTTTCAATCAGATAACTGATTGTTTTATCTGAATTGAACTTACAGGCTAAAATGCCTTTTTTATTAAAATGAGTTCCATAAAAATTTGAAAATAAAGAAAACTCATTAAATTTTATCTGTTTAACTCGGCATTCACCACTTGTAATAAGTGCAATTTTGTCTTCACCTGAAATAAGTGATGTTGAATTTATAATAATGCAATTTTTTATGCTGACTGTTTTTAAAGGCTGATTAAGAAATTCTGCATAGCGGTCAAAATTTATATATGAAAGTAACTGGGAATCTATTTTTATTTTTTTTGTCCCTGTTTCATCTGCAATAAAATCTGCCTCTACACAGGAAAGGGCTGTCAGAACATCTTTTTTGGGAATAAGAAAATCTATATTTGTGTATGCAATGCTTATAAAATTCTGATCAGGATGCAATATCGTTTCCTAGCTGGTCAAGAAATACCTGAGTTTTTAAAACAAGTGCTTCTTCTCCATTAATGTTGATTGTACCTTCAAAAAAGTCTGTTAAATCTGACTGGGCAAAATGAACAAGATTCTTTTCATCGGTAGTGTAAAAATCTTTTACATCTGTAATTCTAAAGCAGGAATGACTTTCATCATTAATTACAATAAAAAGAAGTGAAGTCTGTGCTGGTTCATTAATTAGTATGGCCGGGTCTATTACAGCATAAGGATCTCCATAACGGTTTACAACACCATTAAGGTAATCTGGGGCAAAAGGAAGAGGGAAAATTTCTGTATCACGCAAAATTTCCTTTACATTTCCAGCAGGAAGGGCATAAAGTTTTTTGCCAATTGTAAAGACAAGCCATGTATTATTTTTTGATTTTTCAGAGGTTTCTGTTTTATGCGACTTTTCTTTCTTTATTAAATCCAACATTTCATTCTGCATACTTGAAAGTTTATTATAAAAAAATAAATCTCTCAATTAAAAAAAATGCAATTAAATAGAATTTTCAGTTATGGAAAGAAGATTTTGATATTGTACAAAAAATCATTGTTTCCGCATTATAAACAAAAATCCGATTTTTTGGCTCCCAGTCACGGTTGCGTGATTCAAAACCGCGCAATAATGCGCTACACGCTTTTTGTGGTATAGAAACTATTGAACTGCCGCTTCG
>JALEPQ010000067.1 GCA_022768685.1 Spirochaetia bacterium | reverse complement strand
AAAAAAATGAAAAACAAAAAATTAATCTTTCCATTATTTATTATTATTTTTGCAATTGTAAGCCTTTCCAGCTGTATAATTTTATCTGACTCAAACACTACATATGAAGTCTGGTTATTTAATGATTCAACTTCAACAGTTGATGAATGGTATATAATTGATAAAGAATCAGATTATGATGGAAAAAATAGTATTTCAGGAAACGAGAAATTATATTACAATCCAACTGTCTGCACTATCTATCCATACAATGAAAGGGGACTTTCTGGTATTCCTGCAAAAAAAGATTATTACATCTACCTGACTTTTTCAGGATCAAATAAAATATATTATTCAGATGATTTTTATTTAAATAATAATAAGACTGTTTCTGTATATTACGGAACAGCAAAAAACAGAAGTGCTATAACAGATTCAGAAGAAACAGAATTATATTTAGAAGATTCTGAGGGGAATATTTACACACTTCACAAAGCACCTGAAACTTTAACCCTGAATAAACTTACACCAGAAACTGTAAGAGAAGCGTTAAAATAAACCTTACGAATATACTTTTTCTTTTACGTACACTGCAACTGGTCCAATAAAGTCTTCTTTACTGCTTAGTTCAGTGTACAAAATTCTTGATTCTGCAAGTCTGGTATCTAATTCCATACACTTTTCAATTAAAATTTGTCTTATTTTTTCATTACGGAATAATTTTCCACATAGAACAACTCTATTTGGAGCAAGAATTGTAATTGAATTTACAATAGACATTGCAAAAACTGTCAAAACTTCATCTATTTGTTTTTTTATATTTTCTGGGGATGATTCATAAGATTCTGCAAAATTTTCCTGATTAAAAGACATTAACTGTGAAAGTGCATGATAGGAAACCTTAGTTTCAAGACACCCTGTTTTTCCACAAGAACATTTTTTTCCATTCAAGTCTACAATATAGTGACCTAGTTCTGCTGCACGACCGTGTCTACCTTCATAAATAGAATTATCTATTATAATTGCACTTCCTACACCAGGTCCCCATTTTACCAGAAGAAAGTTATCATATTTTCTTCCAACGCCATAAAGAAGTTCTGCTGTTGCAAAAGCATTTACATTGTTATCAAGAAAAACATCTAAACCAAGTTCATTTTTAAGAATCTGAACAACAGGAACTTCTTTTTCCCAGATTCCATAAGCTTGTAAACTCACTCCTCTTTCTGCATCTATTGCACCTGGAACAGTAACACTAATTCCTTTTACAGTAATAGCAGAACAACTTTCACTCACAAGCACCAGACGGCATTTTCTTGCACACTGTTTCAAGAAATCTTCAGCAGAAATTGAAGTATCAGTTTCCATTTCGGTATAATGGACAACATCTCCTTTCATATCTGCAACAGCAATAATTGTTTCTTCACTTTCAATATTAATAGTAAGAATATATGCACATTGATAATCTATATCTACCAGGACTTTTTTTCTTCCGGCACCTGAAGCTGCATCTACAGTTCCAAGTTCCTTTAACAATCCATCTTGTATAAGGGCAGTACAAATTTGTGTAACAGCAGAAGGGGTAAGACCTGTGGCAATAGCTATATCTTTTCTGGAAACGGGACCTACATCATTTATATATTTTAAAATTGAAGAACGGTTATTTATTTTTACCTGCTCCATATTTAATCCAACATGCTTCATACTGCTTATCCTTACTTGCTATTAATATCTGTATATTTTAATATATTTCAACTTTAATGTTTAGCATGTTAGCCAGAATTTCCAATTCTTTTTCAACGTTGCCAAATGCCACAACAAAATGAGGTTCCCAACCAGCCAGAACAGATTTATTAATAATTTCATCTGCACAAGACTTAGTTTTTACCACCAGAGAAGTTCCATTAAACTGTTTTGGCTTATCAAGAGCTTCACCACCTGCAATAAAGAACCTGAATTCACCATCAGAATTCTTTCCAACACGGAAAATTGTAACTTCTTTTTCTGCTTTGCAACCAAAATCAAGAGTTGGTCCTATTTTTCGATTACAGTGAACATCCACCTTAGCTCCAGTATCCTCCCTTGCCAAAGAACAAGCTGCAGTTCCACAGTGCCAGAAAGTGACAGTATTTTCTTTTTCATCCATAGAAACTGGATCACCAAAGAAAGCTGGTCTGGATGTCAGTTCCATACACATATACATAGACAGTGCGCCATAAGTATCAGCTTCACAAGCTGCAGCTACTCCTAAATCATTTAACATAGCTAAGGCAGCACATACAGGAGTTCCAAAGGCCGTAAAAAAATCTGGCCAGCAACGGCTGGCAAGTGCCTTTACATTTCCTGAATCACAATAATCTTTATAAGCTTTATACAATCTTGCAAAATCCATTCTGTTTTTTTCAGGAGTATTTTCTAAACCATTCATTCTTTTTGAAGCATCTTCCAGGAAAGGTTTTATATCTTCATCCGAAAATGATTTAGCTTTATCTATTAACTCTCTTGCTTCAATGCATTCCAATGTTACTCCAAAAGTCTTAAGCATTTCAGCATCTAAAGCACGTCCAAAGCCAAAACCTTGAGGAGTGTGACCTACAGCAGAAAGTTTTATACCCTTCATTGTCTTTTTTAGCTTTGCAGCAGCAATAACAGCCTTTACTTTATCTTGAACATTTAGTTCTTCTGGACTCCCAAAAATATACTCAAAAGGTTCCTTTCTAAACTGTTTTATTGTATTTGCAGCAGAAAATGCTCCTGTAAGAGAATTCAATCTTAATCGTCCACCATCAATCACAGGTTCACGCAAAGTCCACAATAAAAGTGGACATTCAAATCTTTTTAATACTTCGCCTGCGTATGCAGCATTTGCAAAAGTAACATTTTGAAGAATAATTAAATCTGGATTGATAGAATCAAGGAATCCATTTAATTTATCTATTGAAAGCAGCATTTCCTGAGGAACAGCTGCATCCGAACAAAATGATTGTATTAAGCTGATTGATTTTTCAAACTCTTTCTGAGCACTTTCCAAATGAAAAGTAGGAACTCCAATAGGAACATAAGCTACCTGAAATCTTGACATATCACGCCTCCTGTGTAATGTGGTGTTCTATTTTAACAATAAAGATACTCCTGATATAATCAAAAGTATGTATGTAAGAACCAAAAATACTTTTTGACTCATTACCTTGCATAATTTTCCACCTATAAACATTCCTCCTGTTAAAAAAGGAATTGTTATCAGCTGCATTTTTACCAGTTCTTTATTCCAATAACCAGATTTAATATCAGAAAAAAGAATAAGTGAATTCAAAAGAATCCAGACAGTAGAAATAGTTGCTCTGAATTCATTTTTTTCTTTTATTTTTCCAGAAAGATACCCTATTAAAAGAGGTCCCCCAGAAACAAACATTCCATGAATAATTCCGGCACCAGTAAGATAAAAAACATTTTTTACATTCTGTATACCTTCTGGTAATGTTCCACCAGAATTTTTAGTAAATAGTTTTATAAGTCTTATTAATGCAAGTAAAATAACAAAAGTTCCCAATATTTTATACATAATGGAAACATTATTTGAAAGAGAATTTCGTATCAAAATACCACAAATCATAGAAGGAATCATAAATGCAATTATTATAAGAAATTCTTTCCATCTGATTTTTCTAAAATTGAATACGGCAACATATATTCCTGCAAGAATTCCCAAAACATTTAATATTGGTTTTGCAGTATCAAAACCCACCAGCATAATGCCAAAGGGCATGGCAAGAATTGTACCTGCAAAACCAGTTATCCCCTGAATGATATTAGTTAATAAAACAACAATGTAAAATAACCATGCATTCATTTAGTAATACATCTCTTTATTTGGACCTATAATTCCTGGAAAGGCACCCTGCTTTATTAAAGGTTCTCTTTCAGGATGAGCTATAACCCATTTATTTCTTTGGAGTAATAAAATCTGCTCCGGATCTTCGTTAGTAAGTAAAGACTTTTCTTCAACACTTAAAGGAGTATTAGTTCCTTTTGGAAGTACAACAATTCCCTTGAATCCTGTATCATTCACTTTCAATGGAGAAAGATGGAGAGTTGTCTGAAACATTTGGAGGGCTGTCCCCTTTTTTACAAAAAACACCTTAGCATCTTTATTATCATAGTGATTATCTTTAATTTCCCATGTATGACCTAATGAAAGCATAAAATCAGTAACGGCAATATTGATTTCACTTCCCTTATGATATTCAAAACCATTAAAAGTAGAATTACGGCCATTACAGTAGCCAATCTGAATTGGCATTCCTCCGTAAAAAGTAGAGCTCAAAATCTTACAGATATCAAATTTTTCCATTTCAGCAATTGATGGAAAGTAAACATTCCCATTCTCCGGAATTTCCGTATTATTTTCCATATAGTCAATTAATGCTGAAAAATCATAACCCTTAATAACATTTCCGTATGATTTAAAAATTTCAGAATCAACAGAATAAACAGGAACATCATTTATCTGATTTAAGTGCTGAAGCAGATCCATTTTATTTATCACCTCGTACAATTTTTATAGTTGCACTAAAATCTTCTTTCCCATAACCAGCCGCCATAGCTTCATCGTAAACACGTTTTGCATTCTCTTCACCAGGCATTTTTAATCCACTTTCTTCTGCAAGCTTCATACAGATTCCAATGTCTTTATGTTCATTTTCAACGGAAAAAGCTGTAGTAAAATCATTTCTACTTATAACATCCTTTTTTGAATCCAAATAGAAATTCTGTCCGCCGCCATAAGAAATTGCCTGAGCAAATGTGAGAATATCAATTCCATTTTTTGCTGCAAGAGTAGAAGTTTCATTTACCCCATTTTGAATTTGAGAAACCAATGCATTGTGACAGATTTTCATTACAAGGCCTTTTCCATTATCCCCCATACGAATTACATTTTCACCCATATAAAGAAGTATTGGTTTTATAGTTTCATAAAGAGATTCATCACAACCTACATAAATTCCCAGTTTACCGGCAATTGCAGCTGGTTTTGATTTTACAACAGGAGCATCAGCAAACTGCGCCCCAGTGGATTTAATCATCTTTGAAATTTCTACAGACACAGAAGGATCAATTGTAGACATATCAATACAAATTTTACTTGAATCAGTTACTTTAGAAACTTCTTCATAAACACTTCTGGAATGTTCTGATTTTGGAACCATAGAAATAATTACATCTGCATTTTGAGCTACTTCTGTTGAATTAGCACAAGCTACAGCACCAAGAGCAGCCATTTTATCAACCTGAGGTTTTACAAAATCAAAGACAAAAACTTTATCATCGTGTTTTTTGATGATATTTTCGCACATTGATTCCCCCATTATTCCAAGTCCAATAAATCCTATTTTCATATAACACCTTTCCTATTTCTTAAAAAAAACTAATTACCTGCAGTATGATCCCAGGCATCGCAGAAGATTCCTACTCCCTGATTTGTGTATGGATGCGCAATTTCATTTTTGTAAACTGCTAAACCAGCTGTTACAATATCAGCCCCTGCTACAGCACATTCAGCTATCTGCTTTGGAGTACGAATTGCAGCACAGATAATCTTAGTCTTTCCATAAAAACCGTAATTTTTATAAATATCAACTACATCTTTAATATATTTTGCACAGTCTTCTCCGTTATCTTCTTTCCAACCGATAAATGGTGAAACAAAGAATGAATTATTTTTACCAGCCCAAAGTGCCTGGCTTGGAGAGAATACAAGAGTAAGATTTGTACGAATTCCTTCTTTTTCCAGTTTACGTGCAGCCTCAACACCTGCAGCAGTGCAAGGAATTTTGATTACAAAGTTTGGACTTATTTTGGAGATTTTTTTAGCTTCAGCCATCATTTCTGCAGCATTGTCTAAATGTGGATTAATTTCAACTGAAACAGGAAATACTTCAGGTCCCTTATCAAGACCTTCTTCCTTAAGCCAGTCTGCAATATCGCTAATTGCTGTTAGAAATGGTTTTCCACTTGCCATAATATGTTTAGGATTTGTTGTAATTCCATCAATCCCGAAAGTATTGTACGCTTCCTTAATTTCATCAATTTTTGCACTGTCTAAATAAAACTTCATTTTTATATCCTCTTAAAATATTTTTATTTTTATAAACCGTAAAAACGATTTTAGTTCACTTTGTTTTTGGAAGACCACTGTAAAGCATGTGCTTTATTCCAAAGATTTTCATATTTATAACCTGTTACTTTTTCACAGATTTCAATCTCTTCAGGTGTAGCAACAGAAGAATCTTCTCCTTTACGTCTAGCTATTTCTTTTTTTACAACTTCAAACTGCTTTTTATTCATAGGGAAAATAACTGCAAATATTAAAGTTGCAATACACAACACAATTGGTGCAATTATATAAATCAAAGCAATTCCTCTTTGAGTTGTAAGGGACTGATTCTGACCAGTTGCAGCAAGTACCTCGTTATATCCAACAACTCCTAAAAGTAATCCGATTATTGAAGAAGAAAGTCCTGTTGCAATTTTTCTAATGAAAGTTGCCATAGCTGAACAAGTTGCTGGACGATTCATTGAAGTAATTAATTCATCCACATCAGCCATATCTGCAAGGATTGCATAAATACTTGTAGATGATGCAGCCATTCCAAGTCCTATAATAAATGACAACCCTAAAATTCCATTAAAATGTGCATTGTTAACAACTCCAGTAAATGGATCAACCAAATCATGAGAGAAGAACAGAAGAGCCAGTGTAGCAGCAATTCTTACAGGGAATCCAACAAGGATAGGAAACTTTTTTGAAGTTTTAGGCATCAATACACTGAATAAAATTGTTCCTGCAAATTGAGACAAAAGCAAAACACCCATAAGAATAGTAAAGCGTCCGCCTCCATAAGCATTTAAAACATCATCAATATAATAAACTGCCAGTCCAGTTACAAAATCTGCGGCTCCCTGTCCACATAGGAAAATACAGATAAAAAGTCTGAATGAATGACTCTTATAAACTGTAAAACTCTGAGTAAAACTTTGAGCCATACTGATTTTTACTACAGGTTTCTGTTTTTCCCATGTCCCCAAAAAAGTAAGGAATATAGCAATAAAAAATAGTACAGAAAAAATTACTGCCACTTTTAAATAAGCACTGCTGTCTGTAGGATCTTTTACAAGTAAAGTTGGTACTAATCCCGCAATAATGGAACCAAAAGTTGAAAATATCATACGGATACCAGAAAATTTACTTCTGATTGTATAATCTTCTACCATATCAGGAAGCAAAGCATTGTATGGAACCATTACAATTGTAAATCCTGTTGAAAACAGCATATACATCAACATGTAAAAAATATATTTTCCAGACATTGAATTACCTGGAAAAGTAATCCACATTAATAAGAATGTCAGTGCAGAAATAATACTTCCTATAAGAATGTAAAAACGTTTTGCTCCAAATTTTGAATGTGTGCGGTCTGCAATGTTTCCCATAACAGGATCTGTTACTGCATCCCAGACTTTTCCAATTAATGGAATTGTACCTGCCAGAGCAACAGGCATTCCTAATGCTTTTGTTAAAAATGCAGTATAAAAAGTACTGATTACTACAAAAGCGCCCCCTCCATAAATATCAGCAAACCCATAAGAACATTTTCTTAAAAAACTTTTTTCTCTCTTAGAATTTAATTCAGTTTCCCCCATTTTTAATTCTCCTGATTTTTTTTAGTTTTTAGTTTATTTTTCCAAGATTTAAAATATCTTCTTTCCATTTTGAATCTTTTTTTACAAAAACTGGAGGATATCCGATTTTAGCATCAATTTCGTAAGTTCCTCCCATGTATTCCATTCCTGTAAAAATATTTATCCATCTGTCATCAGGTAAATAGCAAGTCCTTAAAACTGCCCCTTTATCAAGTACAGGACATACAAGAACATCAGCTCCTAAAAGATATTCTGTTTTTTCGGTAAAAGCATTTTCTTCATCATAATGATAAAACAGTGGCCTCATTACAGGAGTACCTTTTTCTACAGCCTCTTCTACTAAAAATTTTAGATAATTTTTTAATTCAGCGTGCATTTTTGAACATCTGGAAAGATGTTTTAAAAGTTCTTCATCTGCATCAAACTGAACATCATTTACAGGCTGGTTTCCTTCATGACTTCTCCACAGTGGAGAAAAAACATTCATTTCTTCCCATCGCATCAGAAGTTCTTTTGAACGGCGCATCTGCATTACAGTTGTATATCCACCCGCATCAGAATGAGTAATTCCATATCCGCTCATTGCAAGAGATAAAGTTGCAGGAATTACAGAACCAATACCATCATCTACAGACCAGTCAACATGCTGATCTCCAGTCCACATCATTGATGAAGCTGCAATTGTTCCTGTATGTCCGGCCCGGGTAAAGAAAAATACTTCATCTTCTTTACCACATTCAGAAATTGCTTCCTGGTTCATTTTTGCCCAGATGGCAGGCCACTGATTATGTATGACAGCAGGATCTGATCCATCAAATAAAACTGAATCTACAGGAAGATATTCTCCAAAATCTGCCATCCATCCGGACATACCAATACCTATCATGTTTTCTTTTATAAGATTTTTATACCAGTTATAGGCTTCTGGATTTGTAAAATCCACCATTGCAGCAGGAAAAGTTGTTATGGTAACAAGATAATCTTTTCCTTCCTGATTCTTTACACAATAACCTTTTTCACTGGCAATTTTATAAAGATTTTTTTCAAGAGCAATAAATGGATTTATGTATCCTAAAAAATGAACCCCTTGATTATTCCATTCTTTTATTTTTTCTTTTAAGTGAGGATACTGACCTTCTTCATCACTCTGCCAGTTCCACATTACCTGATAACCAAAACCTGTTCTTCTGCAGCCACACCAATCCTGAGCCCAGACTCCATTTACTTTTACACCCGCTTTTTTTGCAACTGCAAGTTTTTTATCAATCATTTCATTACCCTGCTGAATTGCTAAAATTGAACCGTCATAAATCCAATCCGGGAGTTTTTTTTGTCTTCCTAAAAGTGCAGAAAGTTTTTCTGAAAGTTCTGAAAATGATGCTGCCTTACCATATACCAGATGAGGAATTTCCTGAAAATACAAAGTAATTCTATCTGATTTTTTAAAATTAAATTCTGAATATGAATTTATAAAACCATGAATAAAATATTTTTCACTGGAAATAAAAGTAGGCTGTGCATAATAAGATTCATATTTTTTAAAAGGAAGTGTTTTATGAGGATGGGTACCTGTAAGTTTATCCCTGATAATTTTTTTTGTTATTCTACTTACATTCTGATGCTCAGCAACCCAAATGCGAACTTTTTCACCATTTAAATCCAGTTTGGAATAAGTTTCTCCGCACCCATATAAATGCTCAGTGTTTTTTTTAGGAAAAGTAAGCCAGAAACGGTTGTATTCAGATGGAAAATCTTCTTCTAAATCAATATACAGTAATTCATTTTTCTGGCTTAATCTGATTGCACACTGTAAATCTGATTTTTCATCTTTGTAAATAAGTTTTAATTCACTTTCTGAAATCTGTTTTTTTTCTGATAAAGAAAGCTTTATTTTCTTACTGATTTTCTGCCTGTAAGAAAAACTTCCTCTACTCATTGTAAAATTATTTTTACCAGATCCAATTTCCAGAACAATATTGTCAAAATTCTGAGTAATAATAATTTTGCCTCCGTAATTAATTAATTGTTTTAATTAATTATATTCCCAAAGGCCGTTAAACACAAATAAAATCTTAAATTAATTATTTATTTTTATCTTCTCTCCAGGGAAAGAACAAGTTTTTCAGTTTTCGTGTACCAAAAGTTTCTCTATCATCATAAATTAATTCTTCCCAAGGAATTTTAGGTTTTCGTTTAGCTCCAGGACCTGCAAGTTCAGGATGTTCTTCAAGATAATCATATTTATACAGACGCAGTCTCAAAGCATTTGTCATTGAAATTGAAATTCCTGAAAAAGATGGTACAAAACCAATACAAAAAACACTGATTACTGCACAGACAATATTGTGAAGAAACATAAGAATAGAAAAGCCTGTATTATCAAGAAGGATTAAAAATGATTTTTTCAGGCACTTTCTGAAATTATTTTTCATCAAAGATCTTATAGGCAAAAACCACTGAAGAGCCAGAATTATAAACAAATCAACCCAGATAATTACTGCACCAAGGAAAATTCCCAGCATAGGAAATTGTCCCATAAAAGTTTCACCCCAATAATAAGTAACACCAATAAAAGATATTAAACCAATTCCTGAACAAAGAAGTCCAAATAAAACTGCATCTTTAATCACAGAAGGAATATTTATAAAATAATCTGCAATTCTGGTTCCTTCAAAATTTGCAATACTGGCTGCACTTTCCCCAAAAGCAAAAACTAAAATTGAAAGGATAATCGAAAAGACTATTACTGCTGCGGCAATAATTAAAAAAGACTGGGATACTATTGCAAATCTCAATAGAACAGAAAGCCCAAGTACCGCAAACATACAAACCATATTAGAAACTACAATCTGATAAAGATTGTCCCAACCGTCATAGAAACTCTTTTTTATGATAAATCCAAACATAAAGTAAATTTAATATGTTTTATCTATATAGACAAGTATTTTTTTATAACACTCAGGAAGTGTGCAGCTGCAAAAAAAATGAACGTTTAAATCAAACGCCGAAATGCCGTCATTTGATTTAATTTAAAGTTTTTAGAAAAACTTTTTTATTTACGTGTTCGCTACGGCGAACGTTTTGTAAATCCTCAGTTGTTGAAACAACTTGCGGTTTACAAAATTAA
>JALEPQ010000065.1 GCA_022768685.1 Spirochaetia bacterium | reverse complement strand
ACCTTACCAGGCCTACACTTCTTTGTCAGCTTTTGAATATGACGATAAAACTGTGGAAAGAGGAAAAAAATACGAATATTACGTTGTAAGTTATACAGATAATATTTCTAAACAAGCTTCAGAAGAACGTTCAGACGAAACCTCTATTTCAGGAAAAAAAACTGGATGGGCAATATCTCAACCAGTTTTAAAAGCTGAAGCCGATTATGAATCTTTAAAAAATGGTAAAAATATACCTGTAAGTTTTAAGAATTCCAGTTTTGAAGCTTTTGATAAAAAATATTCTTTTGTACTTACTGTAAAAGAATCAAAAACATCTGGATATGAAGAGGCTAAGGAGCAAGAATTAGCAAAGTTTACAAGCTTTACAGATTTACAAAATTATTCATTATCTTACTCTCCTACAAATGAAGCCGTTTATTACAATTACAAGTTATACATTCTTAAAGAAGGCACAGATGATTACACAAACTCTGATTCAGTTTTAGAAACCAGAACTTCGGAAACAGAAGTAACAATCATTGATGATATTAGTAAACTGCCTTACATTTCTAATCTTCAAGTTGAAGATGGATACAGCGACAAATTTATTATCAGCTGGGATAAAGAAAATACAAATGAAGATCTAACTTACACAATAATTGGAACTCCCGTTGTAGATGGAATTGAGCAGCCAGATTCTAAGATAGTATGTGAAAATATAACTCCAGTTGATAAAGGAACTCAGTATTCATATAATTTCACAGCAAATTCGAATGATTGTTATAAATTTTCATTAAAAGCCACAAAAGGCGGAATTACAATAGAAAAATCTCTTAATGAAATATACGAAACTTTAGGAACAGCAGAGCTCTTCTTTGAAGAATATGATTATAGTACAATCACCGTTTCCTGGCCTCCTGTTCAAAAAGCTATAAACAGTCCTGAAAAATTTGAAATTTCTGCGAAATATCAAAATGATGATAATTACGAAAATCTTGTTACTTCATCAAACAAAGAAATATACTATGACCCAAAAAGCGGACGTTATATCTGCAAAATCAACAAACCTGAAGGCTATAATATTTCCACAAAATCAGGAACACCAATTGACTTCAAAGTACAAGCTTCTAATGGCAAAGATGATACAACTTCCACAATCACAGTAAGAACCTTAGGTCCAGCAGAAATTGTAACAAGCGTGAATGAAACTCCATTCAAAGAGGATGTTTCATTTGAATGGACCCCAGCTGCGGGTACAACAAAATATCTGATTTACCGAGTTATGTATGAAAACGCAGGTAAAACTTCGGTAATGGGAACAGACTATTTAATAGTTGATACAAAAAATCTAACGGTTTCAAATAAAGATGAACAGGACAATGATGGAAGATCAGTTGTTTCTGATTGGAAAAATTCTGAAGGTAAAATTGAAAAATATATTCTTACTGATACACAATTTGATGCAATAGATGAAACCGGGTACCATGTAAATCAAAGCAAAATTCAATGGGGACTTCCTATTGGTTACATTGTAATTCCTATAAAAGAATCAGACTCTTTCTCAATTGTAAAATTCAAAAACAAAACATTAGAATTTGATGCAAATTCAACAGTTAAATTTGAAAATAATTTTGCTGCATCTAAAATAGAGACAACAAATACCTTCGGGTACGGAATGAATGTACATGCTGCAAAAGCGGAAAGTGGTTCAGGAATCCAGGTAACCTGGGAAAAACCAAATGGAGTTAATTTAGAACCAACAGTTTATAGATTACCATTTGATAAAAATAATAACTATGGAACAGATTGGGGAAAACCAGTAGCAAGATTATCTTCAAGTACAACTACTTTTAAAGATACTTCTATTCCATACGAACAAGCGCATTTAGCTTTTGTTTATGCTGTTGAATATGATTCTTCAACAGAATCAGATTTTGTAAAATCTTACCAGAACTTACTTAACACAAAAAAAGATACATCTTACACATATTCTCAGAATTCAACTGTAGAAAACAACAATAAAGGTTATCTTTCTTCAATAAAGGGATTCAATGCTTATACTATAGAGGCTGATATTAATACTCCAGAATATTTTCAGGAATCATTACAATGGGATGCCAGATGGAATTTTGATGAACGCAGTATATGTCCAAAAGGATTCAACATTGATATTAAAAATAATAATTTAAGCAGAACTAGTAACTGGATTACTATTGCAAAAGCAACTGTTCAAAATAATGGAACTTTTATAATAGAAGAAGTCCCATTATCAGAGGAAGATGACATAATAGTTGAAATTTCAACTGCAAACAATGGATTAAAGATATATCCAAAATCTTTAAAAAATAAAAATAGCACAGAAACAAATGGACTTTTAAAGGTTTTAAGAGATACTCGTCATTATTACAGCCTGAATATTACAAGTGGATTAAAAGACGAAAACCAAAACGACATATACGATCGTCAGGGAGAAGACTTGATATATACATACAGACAAGTTACAGATCAGGAACTAGTAAAATGTGTAAGTGTTATTATTGCAGATGCATTGTTACAAACAAGTATTCCAACATATCAAGGGGCATTTAGCAATCATGCTGCCCTTACTTTATCAGGCGAACAAGGCCAATTCAAAATAGATCATTTTGGAGGTTTATGGGGAGGCTCTCAAGACGAATGTACATGGGGATTTGAAAATACACAATATGTACATAAATTTACCGGTGGTACTTGTTCTACAAATCAAAAACTAACAGTCTCTGATATTATTTTAGAAAGTGGTTCTAGTAAAAGTGAAAAGGGAATAGTAAATAATAAACTATACCATCTTCCAGAATTAACAATTACAATTTCTCATAAATCAGGTCTTTCATCTTACAACACAAAATTAACATACGTAGTTGGAACTAAAGGAACTAGTGCAGTTTATAATCTATCTATAAAAAAAGAAAATCTCTCAACTGAGGTAGTTAATATATCAGACAATTATAAAGAATATATTAAATGGTTCCCATATTGGCTTAATAATATTGCAAGTACAAAAATAATTACATCATACACACCACAAATAACTGTAGGTGAGGATACACAATATATCCCCCTCTACAACTCCCCCTGGTGGAACTAGGAGAATAGCATGAACAAAAAAAATTCACTTATTACTGCAACATCACTTATTATTCTTTCGTTTTCTTTTACAAGCTGTTACTCCTGGTTTGAAAGTAAAGTTAAAATGAATACAGAAGCTTCTCAAACTTCATTAAATGAATTTTTATATAAAGAAGACACCATTACAGAATTATCAGCTCCTTCTCAAGTTCTTGCATCTCAAGGATTATATAGCGGTTCAATTAAAGTTCACTGGAATGATGTTCCTTATGCTACTTCCTACCGTGTAGAACGTGCAATTGTGGAA